>WYBG01000083.1 GCA_011526015.1 Deltaproteobacteria bacterium
ATCACTCAACTCTCCGAGGATCAACGCCAGGCGATCATCACTGAAATCCAAACCGCGAACCGGTTCAGATATACAGCGGCTCAAAGTCTCCAGACGATGCGATGCCCAGGGCTCTACATGATTCAAAGGTGAAAGAGGTGTTTTCCATGGAAAAGCGTTCTGATCCCGCTGCAATCAATCAAAAAAATTCAAGAGGCCATTTCTATCCTGAAACAATTAGGATTGCCCAAAGCGCAACAGAATGAAAGATCCTCATTAACCTTACTTGCACTATTGGATTTAAAGCCCGGTAACCCCTGGCCAAAAGCTTCCGCGCCTCTCATTGGAATTACGGATATGATGAGCTTTTTTAAAGAATATTATGGGAAGGAATATGCCCCCAATACCCGGGAGACGGTGCGCAGATTTACGGTTCATCAATTTGTGCAGGTTGGAATAGCCATTCCCAATCCCGATCAACCTCGACCGATCAATAGCCCTCACTATACCTATCAGATAGAGCCGGGTGCTTTGAAGCTAATCCGGGAGTACGGCAAAAAGTCCTGGAATAAGAATCTAAAACTGTTCCTCGCCTCCATTAAAACTTTGCGTGAGAAGTATCAACAAGCCAGGGATTTACAGAGAATTCCGCTTAGAATTTCAAAACAGAAGGAAATTCATCTGCTGCCAGGGGGACAAAATATTTTGATCAAGCAGATTATAGACGATTTTTGCCCGATATTTACCCCCGGAGCAAGGTTAATTTATGTTGGAGATACCGAAACAAAATGGGCTTATTTTGATGCGGCCGCTTTCAAGAAATTGGGGGTGAAGGTCCCTGATGAGCACGGTAAAATGCCCGATGCTGTGGTTCATTATACCAAAGGAAATTGGGTGATATTGATTGAAGCAGTCACTTCTCATGGGCCAATAAACGTGAAAAGAAAGATTGAATTAGAGAATCTCTTCGAGGGATGTAAAGCAGGGTTAGTTTTCGTCACTGCTTTTATGGATCGCAGGGGGATGTTGAGATATCTTAACGATATCGCCTGGGAAACAGAAGTATGGATTGCAGAAACTCCAACCCACTTGATACATTTTAACGGCAAAAGATTTTTAGGACCTTATGCCAGCCAGCCGTAGAGGCAACTGGAAAATCCCTGCAAGTGACTCACCCCAGTCAAAAAACCACCGAATCACCCAATTTAGTACCCTCTGTCAACTGCTCTCCCGACAAAACCATTCACTTCCCTGCCCCGAAAGGGGCGACTTTCGCCGTGAATTTATCGGGATTAAACCGTTCCGGTTTCACTGCCCCTGTAATTCTATACTTCGCTGGTCATAATGAACAAAGGCCGGCGGTTGAAGGATTCGTATTTCGGGCGCAGGCGCTCTTTGTTATAATATTTATCCACGTCGATGAGCTTTTTGGGGCCTACCACCACGTCGATGGGTACGCTGTCGTAAGTGCCCTGGCGCAGGCTGACCAGCCTCCCGGATATTTTGGAGAGCACCATGTCTAAAGCCAGGTTGCCGAAAGCCATGGGCACGATGGAGTCAATCGCGTCGGGGTCGCCGCAGCGCACTAAGTAACCCAGCCGCTGGTTGACGATATTGACCCGCCGGCCATCATTGTACTTGGGAGACAGGTCTTTCAACAGGTTTGCCACCTTATCGCCGATCCCTCCTAATTTGCGGTGGCCGTACTGGTCTTGTTCCTCGCTTTCAAAGGACATCTCCTGCACGTGCTTCAGCGTCGCGCCCTCGGAAACCAGCACCACGGCATATTTGCTGGGATGGCGCTGGCGGTCTGTCACTAAAAGAGCGGCCAACTGCTCGATGTCAAAGGGGTATTCCGGGATCACGCAACGGTCCGCCGCCCCGGCAATGGTGGGCAGCATGGCGGAAAAACCGGCGTAGCGCCCGAATACCTCGATCACCAGGAAGCGCTCGTGCGACCCCGCGGTGGTGCGCAGCTTGTGGGTCAGCTCAATGGTGCGGGTCACGCAGGTGCTAAATCCGATGCAATAGTCCGTGCCGGGAACGTCGTTATCCATGGTTTTGGGGATGGCGACCACGGGAACCCCCTCCTTGTGCAGCCGGTATCCGTAGCTCAGGGTATCGTCTCCGCCAATGGGAATCAGGTAATTGATACCCAGGAACTCCAGGTTTTTCATAACGTCTTCGGTAACGTCGTTGATCTCCCGGTCATATTTCTCCCGAAGATGGAAAGGCACAATACTATGCGGAAGATGGCTGGGGCGGGTTCGGGAAGTATGCAAAAAGGTGCCCCCGGTGCGCCCGGCGCGGTCCACGATATCCTCGGTCAATACTTGCACGTGCTCGCTGTTGTCGGCGTCCTTTTCGCGGATCATGTCCACCAAACCGGCCCAGCCGCGGCGAATGCCCAGCACCTGGTATCCTTCCCGCAGGGCCCGGAAAGTGACCGCGCGAATGGCCGGGTTGAGCCCCGGTACATCACCGCCGCCGGTCAGAATTCCAATAGTTCCTTTGATCTTCTTCATTTTCAAAATCCTCCATGTATAAAGTATTGCGTATTGCGTAAAAAGTAATGCGTAATAAAAACGAAATACGGAACACACCTTACGTTTTACGCATTACGAGTTACGCTTCACGCTTCCCGCATCAAGCATCCAGTATAAAGTCTCCGCAGGCAAAAATCTGTGCGGAATTCCATATTTTGAAAGAATTCGATGCCTGCGCGGTTTTGAATCCGGCAGAAATCGTTTCAATCTCCCGGGAAATCTCCTTGGCGAAAAACATATCCACGCTCTTTACCCGCGCGGCGCGGTTGAAGCACCGGAAAATGGCGGTTTCCAGGTAGTCGAAATACACCGAATTGTTCACGTGCTCAAGGGGATCGTAGTCGGAAAAGCGGGTGGTTATCAGCGCCTCGGCTTCCGGGAGAAAGTCTGTGTCCGCTTTCCAGTTATCCAGGTCGCGCTGCAAAGCGGTTTCCGTTTCAATCCCATAGGGGTCTATTATACCCGGGGGAATTCGTACCACCTGCTTCCGGGCGACGTCGATATAGAACCAGAGGCTGGAAGCGGTGATGATTGCTTCGTCGCCGGCAAAAACCCGGAACTCTCGCCTCGCTTTAAGCCCCTTAACGCCGGTGGACCAGGTGACGATCTCCAGTTCCTCGCCGTATTCCGGGCAGCGGAAAATGTCGATACCCAGCTTGTGCAGCACCCAGGCGAACCCGGTCTCTTGCACCTTCCGGGCGCCCTGTCCCACGGCGCCGGAGTGAGAAATCGCCGCTTCCTGCAACAGCTTCACCAGCGATCCTAATTTCATGCGGAGAGCGGGATCGGTTTCAAAGAATTTGACTTCGTGCGCTAATTTGAATCTCATCGGAGTATGGCCCGGCAGTTTGCAATGTAAGCGCGGCGCGGGGGAACGCTTACGATTTAGTGGTTCTTTTTGGGATAATGGAAAAAAACTACCGACCCGCCGCCCGCAGAAACCTCTCTCCAGGAATTTGCCGCAAACTCAACACAAAAGACGCCACAAGTGGGGATATTTTCCACGGGGTAATCGGTCAGGTAGTTGGCCAGCATGGTCAGGCCGGGATTATGCCCGAACAACATTACTGCATTCAGGGAATCCTCGATCTGGTGGATAACCGTTACCAGGGTGGGAACGTCCGCCAGGTAAAGTGTTTCGTTGGTAAGAATACTTTTGGGGGAAAGCCCGATCTCTTTGGCGATGATTTTCGCGGTTTTGAGCGCGCGGTTGGCCGGGCTGGAGATGATCAACTCCGGCGCCGCCCGGTTATTTTTCAGGTATTCACCCACCAGGGGAGCGTCGCGCTTTCCGCGCTTATTGAGGGGGCGGTCAAAATCGCTCAGGTCCGGATTTTTCCAACTGGATTTAGCGTGGCGAACCAGGTAAAGTCGCTTCATACAAAATATTATCCTCTGCGTAAGCCCCTTTGGGAAGGGAGTTCATTCGCAATTCTCAGCAACATTACACCAAACAAGCGCCCAAAAGTAACGCTTCGCAGGGGTGTACGCAATTGGAAAAAAGCAGGGCGAATCGGATCGTAGAGCGGCAAATACGGTAGAAAGCATTCCGGGCGTTATAGCCCTTTGCGGGCAGATTACTTCCGCCGGTTTGCCGAAAAATCTTTGTTCATGGCCACTATCAAAAAAGAGCGGAACAACGCCCCTTCAGCGCCGGGGAGACATGCTCAGGAACAGCTTGGTCGGGCTGTACCATTTTTCATTGTAACTGCGCGCCGCGTCGATGGTAAAATAGGGGTTCATGAACTCGCGCAGCGACGCACTGGTGAATTCGGTGATATGTTTAGGGGCCTCGGGATTCTTGATCTTGGTAGCGCGATCTTCCAGGGAATCCTTCACCCAATGGGTGAATACTTTAACTGCCGAGACCGGCCCTTTCACGTCATGGATAACCTGGATCAAATGGAATTTGCCGGAGGGCTTAAGAATCCGCAGCGCTTCTTTGAAAAACGCTTCCAGGTCTTTAAAATGATCCATCGCGTCGATTACCACCAGGTGCGCAAAAGTGCCATCTTTGAAGGGGATATATTCTGATAAAGCGCAGACGAACGGAAACTCCGCCGCCTCGGGCAATGGAAGGGGATCGATGCCGTAGTATTCAACGTTTTCCTTCAAGTGAAACCGGAATTTCCCGGGGCCGCATCCCAGGTCCAACACTTTTCCATCCTGAATACCCGCAAATTCCGCAAATTTACTTTTCGCGTGTTTTGAGCGGGATTTTTTTCCAAAAGCATGAACTTGCCGGTGCGGTTCCCGGATGCGCTCTTCCCGCCGCTCCTGGAAACCGAGCAAATGATCCTGCCACATTTTCCATTGCTCGTCGCTCAGCAGGGCCGGGGGAATAAAATTCGGCACCCCGGCGCGAACCGGGTAACTCTCTCCCTTCAGGCTGCAAACCAACTCGCCTTCGATAATCTTGCCATTTTCTTGCCTGGCAATATCAGCTTTCAGCTCCCCGCGGCGGCAAACCGGGCAGCACATACCGGAAAGCATTTCGAGAGTAAACATATTACTATCCTCTTGTTTAAATGAATGATTGTTAAGGGGGGTAAGAAAAAATAGAATACAATTTGCTCTAATGACATCACCCGAGGTAGGCGCTTATGATTTCTTACCCCCAAAAAGACAAAAAAGCAACCATCCTCGGCCGGTTATCCGCTCATTAAAAAAAACCCGCCAAACACGGTCGGGACTTGAAAAAAATGTTCTGCTCCGGCACAGCCTTATACCAGATGTTTCTAATTAGCCAAAGTCGGGATCGATGTTGATTGCAGGTTCAGTTTTTCATCCGGCTCTTCCCCAGATACTCCTTGAAGCTAAAGAATCCGGGGAATTGATTTATATTTATTTCAAATTCCATAAAAGAACTGACACCAAATGTGATTTTTTGCAATAAAAGTGCATTAAAAAATTTTTAAACGCGGGGGTGCGGAGGGGGAGTTCAGGGGAGGCAGTTCTAAAAAAACTGGTAGTGGTTAAGTCTTGACTGATGAAAAGTAGTTGCCACTGAGGCACAAAGGTACGAAGCATCACAAAAAGCTTTAAATACTTGGTGAAAACTTAGCGACTTTGTGGCTTCGTGGCATAAAATTGATTCTCAAGCAAACATTATCAGTCAAAATATAACCACTACCAAAAAACTATCGATTTAGCGCCACAAAAACATGAAGGCACGAAGAAAAGCATAAAAAATGCGCCGGTTCTTCGTGCCTTCACAATCAAAATCAGGAGTTAGTCATCACTTTTCGCGCGGGCAGCAGGTCATTTTTCTACCCGTAGGTTTTCCGGCGTGGAGGGCACGGTATTACCGGTGTTAGTGCCGGAATGGGTCCAATCCGTCCACCCGACATTTTTCCCCGGGGAAGAGGGAACCGGCGCCGGGAAATTGCTGCCATAATAAAAATTTACCAGGTGAGGCTCCCAGGTGTCGTCTCCGGTGGCGGTATAATTGGCCTGCTCGTGCAACCATTGAAAAGCGCGCAGCAACGCCTGGTCTTCCCAATTCCATACGTCCGTATAACCGGCGCGGTACAGGATCACCGCCTGGGCTAACGCGCCCTGCAAAGCCTCGTACACGTAATTCTCCTTCGGCGGCGGCCAGTTGAATCCCCCGGCGCGGCGCTGGTCGTCGGGCAGAACCCCGTCGATGGAATGTCCCTGCTTGGTAGCTCCCAGCGGATTGACTCCTACCGGCTGGCCGGGATCGACCTGCCAATCCAGGTCTCCATACTCAAACCCGGCGTAAGACTGGCGATCCCCCAGGTATCCCTTGAATACCTGGGCGCAGCTCGCGATTTCCTGGGTATCGTTTAAATAAACGGCGACCGCCACCCGGCTGCCGCCGCAGTGGGTTCCCCAATTGTTGGGACGATCCTCATGAGTGGAAATCAGGGTTCGGCCCTGCAGATCTTTGTGGCGCACTTCCTGAAGCCAGCTCCGGAAGATTGCATTTTCGTTTGCCGGCAGCCCCACCAGGTCGGCGGCGATCACGTAAGCGATCAATTCCCTCCCCAGCGCCAGGGTGCGCCCCCCCTCCTCGGTGCCGATGGCCGCCATACAGGCGTCGATCACCTCGGTACGGTAGGATTGCACGCCGGTGCGGGCATAGACCAGGGCCTTGGCCAGCACCCGCACGTTGGTGGGATCGTCCTGGTTGGAAAGGTCCGGAGTGCCGGTTGGCTTGTCTGCCTCCGTTTTCATTTTATCCCAGGCTGCGCCGGACATGGGCAATTGCGCCAGCTCCGCGGCACTGGTCCAAATATTGCCCGTCTGGGCAAAAATTTCCGCCCCTGCCAGTATTGCGAGCAGTACGATCAACCGGCGAAAGAGATTACATTTGCTTCTGAACATCGCTATCTCCGAATCATTTAGATATTGATGAGGGTTGGATGGTTAAATGGCTAACCATTGCACAACTATCCAACCATTGAACCATTCAGCTATTTATCACCCTTGATTCAGCGACTTAAAACCATTTTAATGGTCGTGGAATACCCCCCGGCGTCCCCCGCGGATACCTGAAGCCGCGCAAAATAAATTCCGCTGGGCAAAGCACCGCCGCGAGGGTCGAGCGCCTGCCATTCTTGAGCATAGGAACCGGCCCCGTAGAAGCCATCTGCCAACACCGCGACCTCCCGGCCGGCCAGGTCATACACCGCCAGCCGCACCTTCGCGGCATTGGGCAGGGAGTAACGAATGCTGGTGCCGGGATTAAAGGGATTGGGATAGTTTTGCTCCAGTGAAAATTCCCGCGGGACGGCGACATTCCCGAACAGCGAAGAAGTTCCGCCGTTATTGCGGGGATTCCAGTAGCCGGTATCGATCAGCAAACCCAAATCCTGGTAATCACATACCAGCACCGGGCGGGATCCCCGGTCGGTATGGGCGGTGAAAATGCCCGCGGGAAATTCGGGGCCGAGGTTAACGTTGATGACGTCGATGCCATCGGTATCGTCCGAATTGACCACTTCAAACGTTTTTACAAAATTATGGGGCGGTTTTCGCTCGTACACTTTAAAATCCCCGCTTCCCTGGCTGGAGACGATCAGGTAGCCTTCTCCGTTGGCGGCATAGTAAATGGTAACCCCTTCGACGTCTTCCGTGAGGCCGTGGGAACCCACCGGCGCAATCAATTCTCCGGCCGGGTTGGGATCGTTGGGATCGGCGTCGTATTTATAAACCCCATACTTTTCACTCGCCGCATAGAGCTTTCCGGTCTCATCATCGGCCACGTTCCCTTCGGTCTGGCCGTCGGGCGCGTTGAACCAGGTTCTTTTTTCGATCCCGCCGATGGTCCCGTCGCCATTGTCCACTAATTCCCACTGGCGCATCTGGCTGTTGGTGGCGGATCCGAAGGCATAGTATTTCCCGGTATTGGGGCTGCGGTAGAGGCAAAAACCGTAAAGCTCCGAAGGCCAGTTCCCGGCGTCGAAATTACCGACCATGCTGAGCTGGCGGGTGGCGTGATCCACTTTATAGAGCACGATTCTCTCGTTGCTGCGGTCGTTGAACCCTACAATGTCGATGGGTTCCCCGGACAACATAAAATTATAACGAATATCGATGTTCCCGGGCTGCCCCGGGGTAGAAACGGACTGGAGGGAATTGCCGCTGAGATCGTAAACGAACAGTTTATTGGCCCCTTTATCGGAAGTAATAATGGTGCTCTGGGAAAGATCACCCGGGTGCAGCCAGATGCACATGTCGTCCTGGTCGTCAACGCCGCCGGCCTGTAATTCCAACTTCGGGGTAACGGACTGGGCCAGCGCCGTTGCTGCAACGAGTGCAAACCCGATTAAGCAGGGGAGCAGAAATTTGATCATCATCATTCTCCATTTCCTTATGGTTCCGCAACCATTATCGGCAGCGATAGGGGTAAGGTTAGATTTTAAGAGCCGGAAACCGAATACCAGATTTTCTGCTGAAGTTTCCCGGTTCCCGGCTCTTCCAAAGGATACCGGCGGTATCAGGCGCTTAGTGGCCGTACATCAACAAAACGTTTTCGTTATAATTGCCAATTGTTAATTGCTAATTGGCAATTATAACTGCCCCGAAAAATGCCTATATCCCGGTTCGCAACTTCTCCCGGCGGCCTCAACGGGCCAAAATCATTTTGATGGCGCTTTTGTACGCCCCGGCGCGAAGGTGCGCGAAATAAATCCCGCTGGGCAGGAGAGCGCCGTTGGCGTCGGTCGCCGACCAGCTATAGGTGTAGCTTCCCGCGGTTCGGAATTCATCCACCAACTTGCTCACTTCCCTGCCGGCGACGTCATACACGCTCAATTCCACCGCCGCCGATTGCCCCAGGGTAAAACGGATCGAAGTGCTGGGGTTGAAGGGGTTGGGATAGTTCTGCGAGAGGGAGAACTGCGAGAGCAGGCCGGGCTCCGGCTCGATGGCGCTGACCCCGCTGTTCCGGGGATTCCAATATTCGGTATCGATCTGCAAACCCAGGTCTTCATAATCGCACATGAGAACCGCGGTGCTGCCTTCGTGCAAGGTAAACAGGCCGTTGGGAAAAGCCGGCCCCAGGTTCACATTGGTGACATCGATGCCGTCGGTATCGCTTGCCCCGTTGACGCTGAAGGTTTTGACAAAATCATGCGGCTCTTTCCGCTCATACACCTTAAAGGTGCTGTTCCCCTGGCTGGAGACAATCAAATATCCCTCGCCATTGGCGGCGTAATAAATGGCAACCCCTTCCACGTCCTCCGTCAGCCCGTTCGAGCCCGTCGGGGCGATGAGATCTCCACTGGGAGTGGGATCCGTGGGATCAGCGTCGTATTTATAGACCCCATCGGTCTCGCTGGCCGCGTATAATTTGGCAGTCTCATCATCGGCCACCATGCCCTCGGTTTGCGTTCCGTTGTCCCAGGTCCTCTTCTCGATGCCATCGATGCTTCCATTTCCGTTATCCACCAGTTCCCATTGGCGAATCTGGCCGCTCTTCCCGCAGCCGATGGCGTAATGCTTGCCGGTATTCGGGCTGACATAGAGGCAAAAGCCGTACAACTCGCTCCACCCGCCGCCGGCGTCGAAATTGGCCACCTGGGTCAGTTGGCGGGTGGATGGATTGACGGTTAGAATCACAATTTCCGTGTTATCCCGGTCATTGTAGCCCACGATATCGACCGGCTGGCCGGAGAGCACAAAGTTGTAGCGAACGTCGATGCCCCCCGGGCTTCCATCGGTGTTGATGGTCTGAAGAGTATTTCCGCTCAAATCGTAAACGAAAACCCTGGATGCGTCTTTATCGGAAGTGATAATGGTGCTCAGGGAAGGATCTCCGGGGTGAATCCAGATGCACATATCATCCTGGTCCCCGGCGCCCTGCCCGCTTAGGGATAGTACCGGAGATACCGCCTGGGCATACAACATATTGCCCAACAACAATAAAAGAACCGCCGCGCAGGAAGTTTGTCGGAATAGAGAAAACGGTTTGCCCCGCTCACTTTGGTTTACCACATTCATGGCTTCTCCTTTGTTTATGTTCCGGCAGGGAAAGAGCAAACACCTTGCCAGCCCTTTGAAAACAGGAGAACCATCTTGAATTTATCCCGGCAGCGCCACGTTTTAGAGATATTCATTAGCGGCGGGCAAATCAGCCGGAAACATTCACGACTATGTATAATTTTTGCATAGCGGCTAAGAGTGTGTTTGAAAAATTTCTTGCAACCGTTTACTACTAATGAATGGAACGCGGATGACGCGGATGACACGGATTTTCGCTGACAAATTAAAGAATATTGCTAAAAAATCTGTGTGAATCTGCGTTATCCGTGTTATCCGTGTGCCATTTGAACGATTTTGGGGCACTGAATTGAATTTTCAAACACCCTTTATGGGGTTCGGGAAGAAGGGGTGATCTTCAGGGGCCGGCGCGAAAGCGCGCGAGGATTCCAGTAATCGGTATCGGTTTTCAGCTTCAGGTCTGCAAAATCGCACACCAGCACCTCTTTCTTCTCGTTCTCGTGATTGTGCAACAGGAATATCCCCTGCGGAAACGCTGCGCCTAAGTTCACGTTGGTTACATCGATGCCGTCGGTTTCCTCCACGCCCCTCACTTGAAACGTCATTATCAAGCGGTGCGGCGGCCGGCGCTCGAAAACTTTGAAATTATCGCTCCCCTGGTTGGAGACCAGAATATATCCCTCTCCATCGGCGGCGTAGTAAATGGTAATACCCTCAATATCCGGCGTTAACCCCTGGGTTCCGGTCGCAAATAGCAGCTCGCCGGCGGGGTTTTTATCAACCGGATCCGCGTCATACGCATAGACGCCGTCTTCTTCATTCGCGGCGTAAAGTTTCCCGGTTTCATCATCCGCTACCAGGCCCTCGGTCTCGTTGGAGCTGCCGTTCATCCAGTTCCGTTTTTCGATTCCTTCGATGCCGCCCTCGCCGTTATCGATCAATTCCCATTGGCGAAGGCGACTGCTCTTGTCCGAAGCAAAGGCGTAGTATTTTCCGCTAAAAGGGCTTTGATAGAGGCAAAATCCGTAAATCTCCCGGGTCCACTTTCCGGTATCGAAACGGCTGATCAGGCTTAGCTTGCGAGTGTGCAATTGAACCCGGTATATCACAACGTCGTTGTTATCGCGGTCCACATAGGCGACGATATCGGTCGGCTCTCCTGAAAGGGGGAAATTGTAGCGGACGTCGATATTGCTCGGTTTCCCGGGAACCGATATGCTCTGGTGCGTTTTTCCGCTCAAATCATACACAAATAATTCATAGGCGTCTTTATCGGAGGTAATGATAAGGCTTTGAGAGGGATCGGGATGAATCCAGATGCACATATCATCTTGATCCTGGATGTGAGAATCCCGCAACGCCAGCCGGGGATCGAGCACGGTTTGCGCCGTGGCCATCGAAAAAAAGAAGAGGAGCGCCCCCCAACAGAGGCCCCTGTAAATCCACCCCCGTTGATAGCAAAAATTTTCCGGAATTATCTTATTTTTTCGCCTCAGTTTCATTGGTTTTCTCCCCGAATCATTAGATTGGTTGGGCGCATCTCAAATTGGTATTCAGAAACGCCTCTTAGAATCCCGGATGGTCTCTGCCGAGCTAACCGGAAGGTTTTTACATCCGGCGCGCCAATATAATCTCCCCTTACCCGCTTCGCGGTTGACGAGTGTCAAAGAAGCCCCGGCAAATATTCAAATGCCGCATCGCCATATATCTGATCAAAGAATTGTCTTCCCCAGCGCGCTCTGGATCAACTCTACCGCCAGTTGGGCGGTGTGATTGGCAGTATCCAAAACCGGGTTCACCTCCACTACTTCCAGGCTGAGCAGGGAGCCGGTGCGGGCCGCTTTCTCGCAGATCAGGTGCGCTTCCCGGTAGTTCAGCCCCCCGTCCACCGGCGTTCCCACTCCCGGCGCTTCCCGGGGATCCAGCGCGTCCAGGTCGAAAGAGAGGTGAAATCCGCCGGTGCCGGCCGCGGCGCGTTTCAAAGCTTCATCCACGCAATTGCCGATGCCGCGCTCGTCAATTTCCGACATGGTGAACACCCGCACCCCGGAGCGCCGCACCACCTGTTTTTCTTTCTCATCGATATCGCGCGCGCCCAGGATGGTTACATTCTGCGGCAGCACCGCCGGGCCATCGCCGTTCAAGGCGGTAAGACCGGGGTCTCCTTTGCCTAACAATACCGCCAGGGGCATCCCGTGAATATTTCCGCTGGGAGAGGTTTCCGGAAGGTTCATATCGGTATGGGCGTCCACCCAGATCAGCCCGATCCTCTCCTGATGCTGCCGGTAGTGCGCCGAAAGCCCGGCAATGGAACCGATAGAAATGCTGTGATCCCCGCCGAGCACCAGCGGGAACCAGCCGGATGCCAGGGCGCTGCACACGTGTTCTTTCACCTGGCTGCATACCTGGAGAACCTCCTTCAGATATTTCAAGTGGAATTCCCCGGGAGCGCAAATTTCCGGCTCGTGAGCGTAAATAGCGCCCATTTCATGGATTTCATAATTCAGTTTGTGCAGTTTTTCCACCAGCCCGGCGATGCGGATCGCCGACGGCCCCATATCCACGCCCCGGCGCCCGGCGCCTAAATCCATATACACCGAAAACAGGGCAATATCTTTTACAAGATTCATCGATCTCACGCTTGCACTCCTGCCAGATTTAAGGCGGTTAAAGTAGGGCGGATTGTAAACAAAACTTTGTGGAAAAGCAAGCGGAGGAGCGAGGGCGCGGGTGTGGTGGAGTGATGGATTAATGGATTGATGGGGGTAAAATTGGCTTTGGGGGAATCAAAACAAGTGATTTTTCCCCGGCGATTCACCAATCTTCAATCTTCAATCTTCAATCTTCAATCTGACGGTTCGCTCATTTTTTTCGCAGTTTAAAATTTCTCGATGCGAATTCCGCCTTAACGGAGCAAAATTAACCAAATTGAGGCAGAAAATTTGATTTTTTCCATCTCCGACCGGTTGGATCGGAA
>WYBG01000552.1 GCA_011526015.1 Deltaproteobacteria bacterium
TGGCTGATGGTTACATATTGCGACATTGAGAAACTCCCACTTTATCAGGTTAATTTTTTAGCTATTGTAGGCACGCCGGGAGTTATAATCAAGTAGAATTTGTAAGCTATTGCTCGTCACCCTACCCTTTTGTCGCCTCCGCCATAATCTCATTCATCCGGTTGATAAAATCGGTGGGGGAGGGGAGGTCGTCGTTGAGCAGCAGCAAGCCCTCGTACAGCTGCAGGATGCACTGCCGCAGCAAGGGATCGGCGGCGCTGCCCAGATTCAGGCGCGACAGGTTTTTGATCAGCGGGTGGGCGGTGTTGATCTCCAAAATACGCTTGGAGCCGGGGAAGTCCTTCGCGAAGCCCTCCCCGCGGGATTGGAACATTTTCAGCATTTTTTCCATCTGCGCGTCCATGCCCTCTTTGCCGATTACCAGGGTGGCGGGGGAATCCACCAACCGCTTCGATTCGATCACGTCTTCCACTTTATCGCCCAGGGTCTCCTTGAACACCTGGATGAGCGACGTGGCGAGGTTCTCGCTCAAGGCCTCCTGCTGCGCCGCTTCGTCTTTTTTCAGGTCGATATCCGCCTTCTCGATGGATTTGAGCGGTTTTTTATCGTATTCGCCGATGCCCGGCACGATAAACACGTCCACCGGGTCGGTGAGCAGCAGCACCTCGATCTCTTTCTTGCGGAAATACTCTAAGTTGGGGCTGCGCTCCAGCATCTCCCGGCTCTCCCCGGAGAGGTAGTAAATCTCCTTCTGCTCCGCGCCCATGCGGGAAACGTAATTTTTCAAAGAGGTGAGGCTGCCCTTCTCGGCCATGGTGGACTCGAAGCGCAGCAGCTCGATCAGCTTCTCTCGGTTGCTGAAATCGCTGTTCACCCCCAATTTGAACGCCGGGCCGAAGTTTTTATGGAATTTTTCGTATTTAGCCGGTTCGTTTTTTGCCCATTCCTCCAGCAGCGCCAGGATCTTGCTCGCCAGGGTATTGCGCATTTTCGCCATCACCGGGCTGCTCTGGGTAACCTCCCGGGAGACGTTCAGGGGCAAATCCTCGGTGTCCACCACCCCTTTCATAAAGCGCAGGTACTCCGGCAGCAGTTCCTTGCAATCATCCTGGATGAAGATTTTCCGGGAATAGAGGTGCAGGGATTTTTCATCCTCGCGCCGGAAATAGAAGGGCGGCAGGGTTTGGGGAATGAACAGCAGCGCCTTGAAGTTCACCGCCCCCTCGATGGAAAGGTGCAGATGCCCCAGGGGATCCTGGTAATCGTTGGAGACGAATTTGTAGAACTCGTTCAGCTCCTCTTCCTTAACCTCTCCTTTGGGACGGTGCCACAGCGCCTCTACTTTGTTGATCCTCTCCCCGTTCAGCAGGATGGGGAAATCCACAAAATTGGAGTACTTGTTGACGATTTGCCGGAGGCGGTACTCCTCGGCGTATTCTTTTGAGGCCTCGTTGAATTTGAAGGAAATTTTAGTGCCCCGGGCCGGTTTGTCGATCTCTTCGATGGTGAAGGTGCCCTGGCCGTCCGATTTCCAGCGGTAGCCCTGCGAATCCGGGTTCGCGTGGCGGGTTTCGATGGCCACTTCATCGGCGACCATGAACACGGAGTAGAATCCCACCCCGAACTGGCCGATCAGGTTGAGGTCCGGCTTCTCCTTGCTGTTCTTGAGCTGCTCCAGGAACTCCATGGTACCGGAGCTGGCCACGGTGCCGATGCGCTCGATCAAATCCTCCCTGGTCATCCCGATGCCGGTGTCTTCGATGGAAAAACTGCCCTCTTTGGCGTCCACGGTGATACGGATTTCCTGGTTGGCGTCTTTGTCCAGCACGTTTTTATCGGTAAGCAAACGGAAGCGCACCTTATTCAGGGCGTCGGAAGCGTTGGAGATCAGCTCCCGCAAAAACACTTCCGGGTGGGTGTAGAGGGAGTGGACGATCAGGTGGAGAAGCTGTTTTAGCTCCGCCTGGTATTCATACTGTTGGATTTTGGGTTCTTTCTTTTCTGCCATGCCGGCCTCCTTTCGATGAATGTTTGCCGGGTTTTGATTTGCATTTCCGGCTACCGGATTCGGAACGCGCTAAATTTATGATCTCCAGGCCGGGAATTCAAGTCCTCTCTCTGGTTCGTCTATAAAGAATCTACTATTTTTTGACAGGATGCACAGGATGATTTTATCCTGTGCATCCTGTCAAAAAAAGAGCTGAATAGTAACAAAGAGGTGCAAGAAAAAAATCAGTTGACATCCCCCCCCCCTCATATATTATTTTTACGGCGGGAAGAGAGAAAATGAGGGAAGGGATTCTCACCCGGATTCACCCTTGAGCATTGGGATTACGGTGATGAGCCATTTGTTCACCGGCGCGATCTGCAAAGATATTCTTCGCAGACAATCCTTCTTCCGGCCAGGGCGTTCAGGCGGTCTGCGCCGGGCATACCATTTTGCTAATCCAATCCACAAAATAAGCCCGTTTTCATCTCCCAGGTGGGGATGGAAGCGGGCTTTATGTTTTTAGACCCGGAGGTATTTGCCATGCAACGGATAATTTTATTGGCCGCAGTGTTTTCTTTTTTACCACCGTTCCTGCCTGCCCAGCCCACCAACTGGGAGGCATTAGCCAACCGCATTCTGGGTATCCCCAAAGGGGCAGGCCACTCCTTCGGAGCCGGTTTAACCGAGCAGCGCCTGCGCCACCTAGCGCAAAGCTACACCGTGGAAGAGGTAGAGCCTAACCTGTTGAAAATGACCCACAAAGAAGCCGGCCTGGTGCGCTACGTGGATATTACCGACCACTGGTTTGATTTTGACAACCCCCCTGCCAACGTGCAGGTGATTGACTTGATTAACGCGGATACAACGCTATATAATTGGAAATATATTCGCAAAAAAACAATTCCGGTAGGCAGCATGAGCGGCTATCCCATGACCATTGGAGACTTTAATAACAACGGTAAATTAGACCTGGCTGGATCCTACAAATATCCACAGCAATTAACTCTCGCTGATGTCGCCATAGCTGAATTGCAGGATGATAGCATCTTCATCATAAAAAAGGTCTATACTGATTCACTTACCAAGTCTCTCGCCTTTACTGACGTGGATGGGGACGGTTTATGGGAACTCAATTTAAGAAGAAATCAACTCTTTTATAATTACGAAGCTTCCCACCCGGATTCATTCCCCAACGTTTTCAATTTCTCTCATCGCATGTGGGAAATTAGCAGCCGGGTTGGTTCAGAGACTTTTACAGATTTAGATAATGATAATATAACGGATGTTTTGTACGTAGGGGATGATTCCTTGCCTCCATGCTGCGGGAAAATTTTCATCGCGGAATATGATTTTACTATCAATCGGTTTGAAAAAAAGTTCAGCCATCGCCCCCAGCCGGATTGGCGGGTCTCTGGCTTTAGTGTGGGGGATTTTGATAATGACGGCTTTAAAGAGTTTTTTACCGGCAGTGTGTATGGAGACGTGTATGGGTTTGAGAATAGCGGGAATGATTCCTACCAGGAAGTGTTCTACGATACGGTTTCCACCCCCAATGCTTATCTTGCCGGAACCACGAATGATATAAACGGAAACGGCAAAATCGAGTTTTTTTTGGGGGGGAGCGCCTTTTACAACGGCATTCCGGCTTCCCGCATTTACTGGTGGGAAGCCGCCGGCAATAACAATTACCATAAAGTGCGCAGTATTTTTTTATTAGGCACGGATGTGCTGGGCACCACGGAGCTATTCATCCATGATGTGAACCTCGACGGCGTGGATGACCTGGTATTTTCCTTTTCCTTTTCAGTAGTGATTCTCCTCTGGAATTCATACTCGGAGCAGTTTGATGTGCATTACCTGGATTGGTGGGAAAACTATGATCAGACAATTCAAAGTGTGAACATGGCAGATGTTTTTGGCCGGGGAAGATTGGATTTGTTCGTGAATGTCGTGGATGTGGTCACCGTGCCGCGAATCCGCAGCTATTACTATCAAGCGAATCTAGTTACCGGAATTGATCCGGTTACGCAAATAATGAGGGATTTTACACTGCTTCAAAATTACCCTAATCCTTTTAACGGTTTTACAAGATTGCGTTTCCAACTGCCTAAATATAGCCGTATCTCATTAACCATCTTTGATATTACCGGAAAGGAGGTGAAAACTCTTATTAGAAACCGGGAATATCCTCCCGGGAAGCATGAAATTGCCTGGAATGGCGCAAGCCAGGCGGGAAAGGAGGTGAGCAGCGGCATTTATCTCTATGAGTTGCGGATGGGAGATTTTAAGCAGGTAAAAAAAATGTTGTTGGTCAGGTAAACTGAAAGGAGAAAGCCATGAGCAAACTCGGTTTCTTTCTGGGCGCTTTGCTGGTGTTGATCCCCATTGGAGGATTTTCGCAGAGCAGCAACTGGAATTCGATTATTGATCTAAACGTCACCGTGAGCAGCGGCGACCGGATCGATTTGTACACCGACAGAGATGGCAATCACGTTATCGTACACAAATCCAACCAGTTGGTGTATTATCTCTTCAACGCTGCCGGCAGCCAGGTTCGCACATCGGTAAGAGATAATTTTACTGAAGACCCCCGGCTCAGCAAGATTATCGGCTATGCAGGAAATCTGTATATCGTTTACAAAAAAGGCAGTTTCATCAAAACCCAAAAATCCACTAACGGCGGGGCTACCTGGTCAACCACCAGTGTGGATGACATAGAGCTGACCTATAGCACGGTGAATGGTCTGGAAGTATGGACCGACGCCCACGGGTTACACGTAGCGCATTCCGAGGAATATGATTCAAACAATGGCAAATATGATACGTTTTACCAGATGGTTCCTCATAATGATGACGATTGGATAGATTTCAAAACCGTTACCGATCTTACTGATGAAGATGGAGGTTTTCCCAGCGTCACCACCTCCGCCAACCGGGTACACGTTGCTTATACTAACAGTAATCAATTATGGCCCGGCTCAGGCGCCGGCAATCCGGTTAAGAACAGGGATCGGTTAAATACCACCTGGCAAAACCCTACCACCATTTTCAGCAATGACGCTTCACGGTGCTTCATTATTGCCACCAGTTCAAAACTTCATGCCTTTTACTATGAAGTGCAGGAAAGCCCCCATTCCTTTAGCCTGGAATACAAAAACCAGTCTCTCGGTTCTTCTTCCTGGTCCTCGGCAGCGCAATTGCAATCCGCATCGGACCCGGAAGCGCGCCACATTGATATGTCGGTAACGGCGGACGATAAATTGAATGTGGTTTATTATGGCCAGCAATATCGAGTCTGGGACGGCAGTTGGAGCGATCCGTTTACCTTCGCTTCCGGCTCTGCATATAATCAAAAAATCTCTCCCAATGGTAATGATGTGTATGTAACCTGGTACGAAGATGTTTCCGGGGTGTATCGGTTGAAACTCCGCCAGCGCGATTTTGCCCCGTTAGCTCCCACCGGGTTAACCCGCAGCATTGTAAACTCTCCCAACAATAATCCGCGTATCGACTGGAGCGCCAACCCGGAAACAGACATAGATGAATACGAAGTCTGGAAGAAGAAAGGCTCCGGTAACTGGAACGTGTTAGCAACGACCCCCAATACCTATTACATCGATACCGGGGAAACTGGGGTGAGCCTGAATCCCCAGGCGAATAACGTAGAAATCCTCTACAAGTTAAAAGCGGTGGATTTACAGGAGAATAAATCTGATTTTTCGGAAACGGTAACTTTTAACCAGAGCGGCGGCAGCCAGGACAAAATCGCGCAGAATCCTGCGGCGCAAGGCACCTTACCCAACGAATTTACGCTCTATCAAAATCATCCCAACCCCTTCAATCCCATCACCACGATTCAATTCGCGCTCCCGGAACCCCGTGAGGTTGAAATCGCGGTTTATAATTTGGCCGGACAGAAGATCGCTGTCCTGGCAAGCGGCGTCATGGAAGCGGGATTTCACCAGACAACCTGGGACGGGAAAGATCAGCAAGGCAATCCGGCCAGTTCCGGCGTGTACCTCTACCAACTGAAAGCAGGAAACCAACGGCTGGTCAAGAAGATGATGCTCATCAGATGAAATTATCCTCCTGGGATTCTCCTGAGACAAAAAATCTCTGCCTCTCTGCCAGGTGAGGCACATAGTTCAATCAAAACGCCCCGGTTCTGCCGGGGTGTTTTGTATGCCGGTGCCATGTACTTTGAAAATGCGTCGCACTTGCAAAATCGTTTAATACCTTTCCAATGCCTCGTCTTTTCATTAACTTATGCCGGTTTATTTTACGGACTCAGGGTTGATGGAGCTTTACCCTTAACTTTCAGGAGCGCCCATGCTGGAGAATATCGATCTTTCCAGGAAAATCGAAAAGGAGGAGTACAAAGCGGCGATGCCCGGCCTGGAGCTGAAGTTAGGGGTTTTGCAGCGGGAGGCCATCGAGCGGAAAATCCCCGTCATCATCGTCTTCGAGGGCTGGGACGCCGCGGGCAAGGGAACGCTCATCAACCGGCTGATCTTGAACCTGGACCCGCGCCATTTCAAGGTCTCCTCCGCCCTGAGGCCGACCGAAGAGGAGCGCCTGCGCCCCTTCCTGTGGCGCTTCTGGATCAAAACCCCGGCAAAGGGGAAAATGGCCGTCTTCGACCGCAGCTGGTATCAGCGGGTGTTGGGCGAGCGGGTCAACAAGACCGTGAAAAAACCGGAGTGGCTGAACGCTTACAAAGAGATCAACGCCTTAGAGCGCCAATTGGCCGACGACGGCAACGTAATCGTGAAGTTCTTTCTGCACATCAGCAAAAAGGAGCAAAAAAAACGCTTCGAGGAGTTAGAGAGCAATCCCTCCACCGCCTGGCGGGTAACTAAAGAGGACTGGCAGCATCTCCAGCAGTATGACGAGTACGCCGGCGCGGTGGAGGACATGATCGCCAAAACCGGCAGCAGCCACGCCCCCTGGACCATTGTGGAAGCGCACGACCGCCGTTTCGCAACCGTGAAAATTTTCAAAACCGTAATCCAGGCCCTGGAAAGCCGGGTGCAGGCTCTCAAAGCCGGGGGAGAGCAAACTGCCCGCGTTCAGGTTTCCGATAATAATCTGAATGACGTCTCTACCTCGATTTTAGACCGGGTGGACCTCTCCCTGTCGCTTTCCGAGGAAGAATACGCCGCAAAGCTGAAGAAATACCAGGAGCGCATCCGGGAGTTAGAGCACCAGGTGTACATGAAGCGCCTTCCGGTGGTGATCGTCTATTCCGGGTGGGACGCCGCGGGGAAGGGGGGCAACATCAAACGGCTGACCCAGAACATGGACCCCCGGGGCTACGAGGTAATCCCCATCGGCGCGCCGAACGATTTGGAAAAGCAGCACCACTATCTGTGGCGTTTCTGGAAGGAGATTCCCAAGGCCGGGCACATGGCGATTTTCGACCGCAGTTGGTACGGGCGGGTGATGGTGGAGCGCGTCGAAGGGTTCTGCACCGAAGCGGAATGGAAGCGCGCCTACCGCGAGATCAACGAATTCGAGGAACAACTGGCCAACTTCGGCGCGGTGCTGGTCAAGCTCTGGCTGCACATTGATAAAGAGGAGCAGTTGCGGCGCTTCAAAGAGCGGCAGGAGAATCCTTATAAACAGTGGAAGATCACCGCGGAGGACTGGCGCAACCGGGAGAAATGGGACCTCTACAAAATCGCCGTGGACGAGATGCTCTACCGCACCAGTTCGCCCCACGCGCCCTGGACCATCGTGGAGGCCAATTTCAAGTATTACGCCCGCATCAAGGCGCTGAAGACCGTGGTCGCGGCGATTGAGCGGAGGCTGTGAAGCGGAATGCGTAAAACGTAAAACGTAAAGCGTAAAACGTAATGCGTAAGAGGGAGTGCGTATTGCGTATTCCGTTTTTGTTACGCAATACGCATTACGCAATACGCGATGAGTATTTCGTATTCCGTTTTTGTTACAGATTACCCCGGCTATGAGGCTGTTGCAGATTGTCATTCCCGAATGTTTTTATCGGGAATCCAGAGCCACAAAGTCATGGATTCCCGCTTAAAACGTGCGGGAATGACAGACTTGAGCCACTTTTTAGTGAATCTACAACAGCCTCCTATCCGGGGCACTACGCAATACGGAATTTGATACATGTACCACGTAACTCGCAAATGATCGGACTGATACACTACGATTTGCCGGATGCTTTCGACCAAACGGATTTTTTCGCTAAATTAGGCGCAAGTTATCCCCTGCGGCGGGAGCGGATCGCCCGCGAGCAGGCGGTTTTTTACGATACCTTCGACTGGCGGCTGTATGAGAAGGGGCTGCTCTTATTCCGGCGGCAAGAAAGTCAGCAGCGGAATGACAGGCTGGCGCTGGCGTCGCTGGAGGATCAATCTCTGCTCCGGGAGTGCGAGGTTGCCGATGTCCCGGTGTTTGCCGAAGACTTTCCCCCCGGTGAATTGAGGAATCAGGTTGCCTCTATTATCGAAATGCGGGCGCTGCTGAAGCTGTTCGAGAAACGCTCCTGCCTGCTCACCCTGCGCGTATTAGATGAAGCGCAGAAAACCGTGGCTTACCTGATCCTGGAAAGCGCCCTCCTCTCCGGCGCAGGCAAGAAGCAGCATTCCCATACCGGCCTGTGGCTGAAACCGCTGCGCGGGTATGAAGCCCACGCCGAAAGCTTGCATAATTTCCTGATCGAAAGCGGCTGCCAGCCCGCCCGGGAAAGCTGGCCGGAGATTGCCGCCCCGGTAATGGGGCGCGCCCCGGGCGACTATTCCACCAAACTCCGCGTTCCCCTAAATGCGCAGCAGCCTTCCGGGGAGGCGGTGAAAACCATTCTGCGTTTCTTGCTGAAGGCCATCCGGGCGAACGAGGAAGGCATTCGCAAAGACATCGACACGGAGTTTTTGCACGATTCCCGGGTGGCCATCCGCCGCACCCGCTCCGCGCTGGGGCAGTTGAAGGGGGTATTCCCGGAAGCGGAGGTGCAACGGTTCAGAAAGGATTTTTCTTACCTGGGCAGGCTCAGTAACCGCCTGCGCGACCTGGACGTGTACCTGCTGCACGAAAAAAATTATCAAAACCTGCTGCCGGAGGCGCTGCGCGGGGGCATCGATCCATTGTTCGATGATCTGCGGGTGGAACGGCGGAAAGAATGGCGCAAAATGGCGCGGGCGCTCCTTTCTCCGCGCTATTCGCAAATTTTACAGGAATGGGAAGCGTTCCTGAACGCCCCGGCGGAGAATTCTCCTGCTGCTCCCAACAGCGGAATTCCCACCGGCGAGTTGGCCCGCGAGCGCATCTACAAACGCTTCCGGGCGGTGCTGAAAGCCGGTAGGGGCATTACCGATACATCTCCCGACAGCGAGTTGCACGCCCTGCGCCTGGAGTGCAAAAAATTGCGCTACCTGCTGGAATTTTTTTCCACGCTCTTTCCGGAACAGGAAATCCAGCGCCTGGTCAAGCAGCTCAAAGGTTTGCAGGACAACCTGGGGCGTTTACAGGACCTCTCCGTGCAGCAGGAAACCTTGCTGAAATGGGTGGATCGCTTCTCCGCCGCCGGCGATGGAGAGGGGAAAAAGACCGTCATCGCCATCGGTAGCTTAGTGGGATCATTAGAAACGGAAAAACGGCAAGTGCGAAGCGATTTTTCGGAGATTTTTGCAAAATTTGCTTCCGGGAGTAACAGAAAGTTATTCAAGAAGCTTTTTGTGCAGCCTGAACCGGCCGTTGCGCCGTCAGACCTCAAAGGTTTTTGAAACCTTTGAGGTCTATGACCATAACAGCCTTCATTTTACGGCATGTTCATCAAACAGAAATGTTTTTGTAACACAACACTAATAATTTTAGCATCGTTTGCCCGGGTGGGGCCGGGCGACTGCGGGGAGAAGGAATAACCGGTGAAGATCATTGCGGTCTATCATTTCAAGGGCGGGGTAGGGAAGACGGCCACGGCGGTCAATCTCTCTTACCTGGCGGCGCAATCCGGCGCCCGAACCCTGGTCTGCGATCTCGATCCCCAGGGGTCGGCCAGCTTCTATTTCCGGGTAAAAGCGGAGTTCGATGCCGGCGCCAAAGGGCTGATCAAAGGCGGGGGGAACCTGGAAAAGAGCCTCAAAAGTACGGATTACGAGCGCCTGGACCTGCTCCCCGCGGATTTCTCTTTCCGCAACCTGGATCGCAAGCTGGATGTTCTGGACTCTCCGAAAACCCGGCTGGGGAAGGTGCTCGGCTCGCTGCGGGACGAGTATGAGTACGCTTTCCTGGACTGCCCGCCCAATATCACCATCGTGGCGGAGAATATTTTCCACGCCGCGGATTACCTGCTGGTGCCCATCATTCCCACCACCCTGGCGGTGCGTAGTTTTGCCCAACTGCTTTTGTTTTTCAAAAAGAAGAATTATAACCGAAAGAAAATTTTTGCCTTTTTTTCCATGGTCGAGAGCCGCAAATTACTTCACCGGGAGTCAATGGCGTTTGTCGATTCCCGGTTCAAGCGGATGCTGCAAACCCGGATTCCCTATACCGCGGAAATCGAGCGCATGGGAATATACCGGGAGCCGGTTCCGGCATTCTCCCCGCACTCTCCCGCGGCCGCGGCTTACCGGAGCCTGTGGGAAGAGTTGGAAAAAATCGTTAAAACTTAACTCGATATTCAATCCCGGTAATGCGGGATGATCCCGCTTGCTCCTTCAGAGGATCAAAACTCGAAACTCGACACTCAAAACCCGAGGTAAACCCAATGAAAACGTTATTCCTGGTTAGACACGCCAAAGCTGAAACATCCCGGGAGCCGGAATTACCGGATTCCGAGCGTTCCCTGGTCAAAAAGGGCAAACAAGCGGCCCAGAAGATGGCCAGGAGCCTGCGGAAAAATTCCCCGGCGCCGCAGTTGATCATAGCCAGCCCGGCAAAGCGGGCACTTAAGACCGCGCAGATTTTAGCCGCGGAATTCGATTACCCGGCAGAAGCGATCATCCTGAACGAAACGCTCTACCGGCAGCCGGAAGAGGGCGGGGAAGCGGCGTTGTTAGCGATTATCCGCGCCATCGACAATCAGTATAATTCCGTGATGGTTGTGGGCCACGATCCCTTGATGTCGAAATTCGCCCGGTCTCTGCAGGACAATTTTACCGAAAAATTATCCGCCGGCGCGATTGTGGAGTTTGAATTTTCCGCCAGAACCTGGAAAGGGGTGAAGGCCGGGGCGGGGGAGTTGAAATCGTTCGATTTCCCGGGACGTAAAAAGCAGCTTCGCAAAGACCGGCGGAGCGACCTGCAAGCGAAGATCGAATCCGCCATCCGGCGGGCCGCGGGGAAAGCGCAGCCGGAAATTGCGGAAACGGCCTCCGATAGCATCCGGAAAGTTAGCCGCAAGCTGGCCCGGAATCTGGTGAAAGAGTTGCAGGCATCTAAGAAAGCGCCTCAAGCCGGCGAAGAGACCCTGCCCGAAATGGCCGCAGCGCCGGACATGCAGGCCCCGGCGGAGAAAAAGACCGCGCGCCGGGGTGGAAGAAAAGCTGCGCTTGCCCCGGCGGAGAAAAAGACCGCGCGCCGGGCCAGAAGAAAAACTTCCCCTTCCCCGGCAGCCTCCAAAAAGATTGCAAAGCCGAGAAACGCTGCCACGCGGAAGCGGGCAGCCGCTCCCCAAACGACCGCTAAGCCGAAACGTGCAGCCGCGTCTAAAAAGGCGACCACACCGAAAAAGCCAGCCGCGCCGAAAAAGGCAGCTTCATCAAAAAAGGCAACCGCCTCGAAACGGCCAGCCGCGCCCCAAAAGGCCGCCGCGCCAAAACGAGCAGCCGCCTCGAAACGTGCCGCATCGCCCAAAAGATCTGTAACACTGAAAAGCGCCGCGAAGCCGAAAAAGGCAGTGCAGCCGAAAGGGACCCGGAGGAAGCGTGAAAGTAAAGATTCGCAGTAAAGAACTGAGCTGGCTCTCCTTCAACTCCCGGCTGTTGCAGGAAGCCCGCGATCCCCTGGTGCCGCTGTTGGAGCGCATCAAATTCCTGGGGATTTTTTCTTCCAACTTAGATGAATTCTTCCGGGTGCGGGTGGCCACCCTCAAACGCCTGGAAAGGTTAGGTAAAAAAGCGGTCAAGCTGATCGGCGACAGCCCGGAAAAGGTTCTCAAGAAGATTCACGAAATCGTACTGGCGCAGCGGGGAGAATTCGAGCAAATCTACCAGGAAATCCTGAAAGAGCTGGCGCAGGAGAACATTTTTATCATCAATGAACGGGAGCTCGGCGAGGAGCAGGCCGGGTTTGTGCGGCAGTATTTCCGGGAGCAGGTGCGCCCGGCAATCATCCCGATCATGATCGACCGGCTGGAAAAATTCCCCGATCTGAAGGATCACGCCATCTACCTGGCCATCCGCATTTGGAGCAGCCAGAACCCCGCCAAAGTTCGTTACGCGCTCATCGAAGTGCCCACGGATGCGCTCCCGCGCTTCATCCTTCTGCCGGAAGACAACGGAAATCAGTATATCTTGTTGTTGGATGATCTGATCCGTTTTTCCTTAGGGGAAATCTTCGCCATGTTCCGCTTCGACTGCCTGGAAGCGTACACCATCAAACTGACCCGCGACGCGGAGCTGGATATCAGCGATGATTTTTCCGACAGCCTGGTGCGCAAAATTTCCAAGAGCCTTACCCAGCGGAAGCGCGGCAAGCCGGTGCGCTTTATCTATGACCAGCAAATCCCGGAAGACCTGCTCACGTTCCTCATCAAGCGTTTGAAGTTGATGAAAGACGAGAGTAATTTCATCCCCGGGGGGCGCTACCATAATTTCAAAGATTTCATCAATTTCCCAGCCGTGGGGCCGGAAACCCTGCGCTACCGTTTTCCCAAACCGCTTCCGCACCGCCACATCCAGCCCGGCCGGAGCCTGTTGGAAACCATCCGGGAACGGAATATCCTGCTCCATTACCCCTACCAGACCTTCGACCACCTGATCGATTTCCTGCGCGAAGCGGCCATCGATCCCACGGTCAGCTCCATCAAAATGACCCTCTACCGGGTGGCGAAGAATTCCAAAGTGATCAACGCCCTGATCAGCGCCGCCAGGAACGGGAAGTTGGTGACGGTTTCCATCGAATTGCAGGCGCGTTTCGACGAAGAGGCCAATATCTACTGGTCGAACCGCCTCCAGGAAGAGGGCGTGCGGGTGATCCACAGCGCCCCGAACATCAAAATTCACGCCAAATTGCTGTTAGTGACTCAAAAGATCAAACGCAAAACCATTCGCTACGCCAGCATCGGCACCGGCAATTTTCACGAGGCCACCGCCCGGCTTTATACCGACCATAGCCTCTTCACCGCCGATCCGAGCATCACCGAGGAAGTCAAACTGGTTTTCGACGTGCTGGAAAATAATTACCAGCGCAGCAACTTCCGGCATTTGCTGGTTTCCCCGTTCAATATGCGGAAAACCTGGCTGAGCTTGATTCAGAACGAGATCAAGCAGGCGCGCAGCGGGAAGGATGCTTATATTATCGTGAAATTGAACAACCTCACCGACCCGGAAATCATCAAAAAACTCTACCAGGCCAGCCAGGCCGGGGTAACCGTTCAATTGATGGTGCGGGGAATGTTTTCGATGGTTCCGGGGATGGAGGGAATGAGCGAGAACATCCGCGCCGCCGGGATCATCGACAAATACTTAGAGCATTCCCGCCTGTTCGTATTCTGCCACGGCGGAGATGCCAAATATTTCCTCTCCTCCGCAGATTGGATGCCCCGCAACTTAGACCGCCGGGTAGAGGTAGCCTGCCCTATCTACGATAAGGAAATTCAAGAGGAGATTCGTCAGTATTTGAACATCCAGTGGCGGGATAACGTGAAAGCGCGGGCGCTGAATAAGGATTTGGATAACCAGTACCGGGTCACTTCCGGGGACGAGCGGGTGCGCTGCCAGGAAATGCTTTATGAGTATCTGCAACAAGCGCACCGGGGGGCGGCAATAACAGAGAAGGCGTAATTTGCAATTGCCAATGGGCAATTGGTAATTGGCAATTAGAGTCAGGAGAAGAAGGTTGAAATTTGCCGCAATAGACATCGGTTCTAACGCCGTGCGCTTATTGCTGAGCCGGGTGTACGAGAACGGAAACCGCCCTTTTTTCAAAAAAGAAGCGTTGATCCGCATGCCCCTGCGGCTGGGCGATGACGCCTTCGTGCGCCGGCGCATCTCCGAAGCGAAGGGGGAGATGCTGGTCAGCACCCTGCTCGGTTTCAAGCATTTGATCGACGCTTACCAGCCGCTGGCTTACCTGGCCTGCGCCACCTCGGCGATGCGGGAGGTGGAGAACGGGGCGGAAATCGTGCAAAAAATTTATGCTCGCAGCGGCATCCGGCTGCAAATCATCGACGGGGCAAAGGAAGCGGAGATGATTTACGCCAACCATTTCGAGGAGCGGCTGGAGAAGGATAAGTCTTATTTGTACGTGGACGTAGGCGGGGGGAGCACGGAATTGACCTTCTTTTCCGGGGGGCGCAACACCGCTTCGGCATCGTTCGACATCGGTACGGTGCGTATTTTGGAGAACCTGGTCCCGGAAGAGCGCTGGCGGGAGATGAAGAAGTGGATCAAAAAGAATGTGCTGAACAAGCAGAAGGTTTGCGGGATCGGCAGCGGGGGGAATATCAACAAGATTTTCGAGCTGGCGCGCCAGAAGGAGGGCAAGCCGCTTTCCTACAAAAAACTGCGGGAAATCTTTCAACTCATGACATCTTACGGTTATGAGGAGCGCATCAAAATTTTAGACCTCAAGCCCGACCGGGCGGACGTGATCGTGCCGGCCTTGCGCATCTATCTCTCGGTGATGAAGTGGGGGAGCATCGGCAAGATTTACGTTCCCCAAATCGGTCTGGCAGATGGGATCATTCATGTGCTGTATGAGCGGTATAAGCGGGGGGAGGGGTAACGAGATGCTCACGGTTGAAGCCTTCCTGATTCCAACAACCTATTGGCCATCACCCCCACCTATTTCACCTTTTAAGAACTATTATCCCATAGGGATGATCGAGAATAGCCCGGTAATTTATGTTACTGCTGGCGGATTCGATTTTTTTAGAATTCCCTTCCTTGCAGAAGGAGGAGAATTCTTTTATGTAACACCAATTCGCCAGCAGTATCATGAATCACCGGGCTATTTTCGTACAGTCACTCCTTAGTGAAACCTTGGCGCCTTCATGGCTTTGTGGCGGGAATTTCAGAATATTTGGAAATCAGCGGGCAAACGGTTATCTTGCCGGCGAGAATTAACGGCTGCAAAGGAAATTCAAATGCGGGAAGCATGATGAGCAACGGACAACAGGAAACAGGCCGGGCGTATTTCGTATCCAATCCGCCAGGAAGCCGGGGTTTTACCAATGAATCAGCAAAAAAAGTTTGTGGTGTTTATTGTTCGCCAACCTTTCAAGTTCTTAAAACGGGTGTTCACCGGTTTCCGAAAAAACCAGGGGGTGCTGCTTTCCGGGGCGGTGGCCTATTATACCCTGCTCTCCCTCATTCCGTTGTTCACGCTGGTGCTCATCGGTCTTTCACACCTGGTGGATGAGCGCCAGTTATTGGAAATGGTGGCGCAAAATCTGGAGTTGGTGGTTCCGGGATTTGCCCAGACGATCATCGAAGAGATCAAAAAATTCCTGGAACACCGCCGCTTTATTGGCGGGATCGGCATTGTGTTCCTGGTATTCTTCAGCTCCATGGCCTTTACGGTTTTGGAAAACGCAATGTCGGTTATTTTCTTTCACCGGGTGCAGATCAAGCGTCGCCATTTCCTGGTATCCGCCGTCCTTCCTTATATCTACATTCTCCTTGTGGGAGGAGGTTTTTTGATGATCACCATCATTAGTGGAGCGTTGCAGGCGGCAAGCGGGCGGCGGGTCACCCTGCTGGCCTGGAGTTTGGGGGTCGATGAATTTTCCAGCGCCTTTTTGCACATTCTGGGCATCATCGGGCTGATTTTGCTGCTTACCTCGTTCTATATGGTAATGCCGGTGGGAAAAATTCGCCTGAAACACGCCCTGGTGGGCGGGATCACTGCCGGGGTGCTCTGGGAAATCATGCGCCGGTTCCTGATCTGGTATTTCTCCACGATCTCGATGGTAAACGTGATTTACGGCTCCCTGGCCACCGGGGCGGTGGCGCTGCTATCGCTGGAAGCCGCGGCGATGATTTTGCTGTTAGGCGCCCAGGTAATCGCCGAGTATGAGCGGTTAGACCAGGAAAAAGAGGAGACCGTCGAAGAAACCGAAGGGATGCATACCTGAGGGGCAAGAAGTGCTCCGGCGCCATTCTCTCAGCCGGGAATCAGGTTGTAGAGGCGCTGAATGCCCTCCGCGCTGCTTAACGGGAGGGAAATTTGGCCGGGGGGAACTTCCGGGTCGCGCAGGTTGATGCGAATGAGGTCTCCGTTCAGCCGAACGGCGATGTTTTCCGAAGTATGGCGCACCGTGGGCACCGCGGTGCCGGCGCCCGCTTCCACAATCGCCAGCCGCCAGCCGTTTTCCTGAATTTCGCGCAGCCACCCGTAAAACCGCTCTTCCTGGGCCCCGGTGCGGTGGGAAATCCAGTGCCAGTCGCCGAACATGAGCACGTTGGGGCGGGCCAGCGCCCCGCAGCGGGGGCAATGGGGGAGCGGTTCCTGCGCCCGGAAGGTTGCGTCATCCACGGTTATGGTGATATTCCCGGCGTTCCAGATCGCCTCGCCGCAGGGGCGCACGCATTGGAGATGGTGAATGGAGCCGTGGCACTCCACAACCCGCTCTTCGGAATATCCCGCCTTTTGAAATTGCCCGTCCACGTTGGAAGTGAAGACAAAATACCCGCCTTTTTTGCGCTTCCCGAGGTCTAATAGTTGGGCAAAACCTGTGTGGGGAGTGGTTTTGCGGTAGAGGTTGAGGCGATGCCCGTAAAAGCCCCAGGCCAGGCGGGGATCGCGGGAAAACCATTGCGGATTGGCCATTTCGCTGAAAGAAATGCCTAATTTGGCGATGGGCGGGTAAGCGCGCCAGAATCCCTCGTTGCCGCGGAAATCCGGCAGGCCGGAATCCACTCCCATGCCGGCCCCGGCGCTAACCAGCAGCGCATCGGCTGCTTCCAAAATCCGCGCCGCCTCCCGGATGTGGGCGTCCAGGCTCATAGCGCCGGTTTCGCGGGATTATTCGTAGCAAAGGAGCGATCGACCTCTTCCGGCGCGTGGAAAGTGATATCGTTGAAGCCGTTGCCCTTCTCGTCGGTAATTCGGAAGAAAAATCCCCAGTCGTAGAAGGTGTTGGTAACTTTCAAGAGCACCTGGTTGTAGCCGGGATGGAGCAGCACCGTGACCATATCCCGGTCAACCATGGCGTCGATGCCTTTGGTGCAGTAACGCTGCCAGATTTGTTCATTGTTGAGCCAGAGCTTCCCGGCGAGTTTGATGCCGGGGCGGATTTGCACCTTTCGCTGCTCCGGCGAATAAACGTAGATCAAGGCGTATCCTGCCGCCCAGTCGGTACGGTTAAACAGCGCCCGCAGGTTAACGTAGCCGTCATAAACGCCGTCGTCGGCAAGTTTCCACCGCAGCTCTCCATACTGATCCGGGTAAGCCGCGTTCAGGTCGATGCTCTTTTCCGGGGGATAGGGGTGTTGGAAACCGGAAACGCCCCGGGTGGAGAAGGGACCGATCACCCGCCAGGTTTTTTCCAGGGGAGCGCCCAGGGCCTGGTATTCCGCGGCCAGGGCAGGGGTATTTTGCTGGCTGGCGTGGCGTTGGGCCTCAACTAAGCGGGCGATCACTTCCAGGTCTTTGCGGTTCTTTTGCCGGGCGGTGGCCAGCAATTGATGAGAAAAACGTTCCCCCGCCGGGGTTTGGCCGTTTTCATAGGCCATCACTTCAAATACGAATTTCCAGAAATTGCTCCACCCGCGGTAGCGGGTTATGGAAATCAAATCGAGCTGCTGCGGGCGGGAACGCTGAAAGTGCTGCTCTGCTTCAGCCAACTGCCCGGTGCGTGAATAGAGCAATCCTAATACCAGGTCAAAATGGGCTTGCTGCATGGGATCGGTGTGGGAAGCGGCGGCTTTTTCCAGAATTGGGAGCGCCTCCCCGGCAGGCCAGTGAGTATGCGCCAGGAAATCGCTGAAATCGTGCAGAATTTCCAGGTTGTCCGGCTCCCGGGAAAGTTTTTCTTTGAACCGTTCGAAGGCGGAAGCGTAAAGTTGTTTCGCTTTGGCGCTATCCCCGGCGGATCGATACATTTCGCCGAGGATGATGATAACGTTGTCAGAGTAAGGATTCTGCTCCAGCATTTTCCGCAGGGCTTGTTCCGCTTCCCGGGTTTTCCCGAATCTCCAGAGCGTTAGCGCGTTCAGGTAATCAATTTCGGAAAGCGCCATGGGATTCTGGTCCCCCTCCCGCACCCGCTTGATATAAGCCTGGGAGCGCTCATAGTCCCAGGATTCCCGGTATAAACCGGCCAGGCGGAAAGCGGAATTGCTGAAAGTGGGCCACTTTTCCAGGGCGGTTTGGAATTGAGCCACCGCTTCGTCCAAACGCCCGGCGTTGATCAAAATTTCTCCCCGGCTGTCGTACGGGTTGGGTTCGTCGGGCGCCAGCTCCTGGTAGGTATCGAGGTATTTCAAAGCCGTGGTATAATCTCCCCGCTCCGCGTAGAGATAAGCCAGATCATTATACAGCAGCTTGCGGGTGGGGTCCAGCTCCAGCGCGACCTCGAAGTGTTCCAGGCCGCGGTCTATGTCACCGCAGGCGTGGTATAGCGTGCGGGCCAGGTCCTGGCGAATCTCCACGTCCGAAGGCATGCGCAGAACCGCCTGTTCTAAAATGGCGAGGAGCCCGGGGAAATTATCCGCTTGTTTGGCTTCCGCCACCTCCAGGCGAATCCGGTCGGTTTCGGAGAGCTTGTCGCTGTATTGGCGGGCTTTTTGGAGGAGTTGTTTCCCATTGGAATTTTTGTCCATATCCGAGTCAATTTGCCCTAACCGCAAATAGGCCGCTGCAAAAGTAGAGTCGTATTTAAGCGCGTCCTTAAAGCACTTCGCTGCTTCGCTCCAGAGAAATTTATCCATGTTCTCCAGGCCCATGGAATAACAGCGGAACGCTTCCACCGAGTGGGTGATCTCCGCCAGGGTAACCCCGGTTTGAGGACGCTCCTCCAGGTTGCCGCGCATGTTGGCCCGCAGGCGCTCGGAGAGGCTGTCCACCATGGCGAAAATCCGTTCCAGGCCGGCTCCCCGCACGGTTTCCCGGCGGAGAATCTGGGTGGTGACGGCGTCGATCATTTCCACTTCGATGCACAGGCTGTCATACTGGTGGTAGAAACGCCCGGTGAGGATGATTTCGGCGCTGGCCTGGCGGGCAATGGCCGCGGCGGTGGAGGGATCGTCCAAATCCCGCTCGCCCTTGCCGTTCTGCTGCGCCACTTCGCTCAGCCGCTGCATGGTGATCACGTTCAAATAGCGGGATTGGGCAAACTCCGTGGTGAGCATATCCGTCAACCCGCGCCGCAGCCAGTCCAGGCTGCGGTCGTTGGTGAGGTTTTGGAAGTTCAGGATCGCCACGGAGCGTTGCTGCACGGGAGAGATTTGCAGCACGCTGGAGGCGGTTTGGGATACGGTTTGGGGAACCGTGCTCAGGCTGGTCAGCTTGATTTTACTCTCCCGGCTGGTTTCGCAAGCCGGGAAAAAGGCCCCCCAAAGCAGGATAAGAACCAATGCGGATGGTAATTGGCGCATCATGATGAACCTTGCTCGTTGTTTTAATTAAAACACGGTTTTTGTTACGCTGAAGACCCCGGACAGGTTGCCAAACCGGGAAAATAAATGTGGAACGTGATGCGTAAATTTTGCGTATTCCGTTTTTTTATTACGCAATACGCAATACGCAATACGCAATACGCAATACGCAATACGCAATACGCAATACGCAATACGCAATACGCAATACGCCTTCCCGCCTACCCCTCCCCCTGCCGCTGCACCATCACCATGGTAATGTCGTCGTGCGGCTGAACGCCCTCCATGAAGCCATGCAGGGATTCCAAAATGGCTTCCCGCATTTGCGGGATATTCCGCTGCCCCGCCGCGAGGCAGGAGCGCAGCAGGCCCTCTTCGCCGAATTCCAACTGCCGGGCGTTACGGGCTTCGATGAGTCCGTCGGTATAGAGAACCAGGGTTTCAAAAGGCTTCAATTCCAGCGCCGCTTCTTCCAGGCTGCGTTCGAAAACGTCCCCGGGATCCAGCCCCAGGCCGATTCCGGCGGGGGTGAGGAACTGGTGTTCCCCGTTTGTTCCGATTTTCAGGAGCGAGTTATGCCCGGCCCGGGAGAAGACAAAGCGATGGGCGGGAATTTCCAGCACCCCATAAATCATGGTAATAAAAGATTGCCGGTCGATATTTCCGAATAATTTCCGGTTTAGCTCGCCGAGAAGCTGCCGGGGAGAGCGGTACACCGAGGTAAGCTGCACCATCATGCCCTTCAGTTCTGCCATGTAGAAGGAAGCGGAAGTACCCTTGCCGCTCACGTCCGCGATAACGACGCCCAGGTGGGTTTCATCCAGGCGGAAGAAATCGAAATAATCGCCCCCCACCTCGTAAGCGGATTGGCAGATGCCATCGAAGCGGAACCCGTCCACCACCGGCATGTTGGCGGGCAGGAGCCGGCGCTGCATGTCGCGGGCAATTTCCAGCTCCCGTTTGAGGCGTTCCTGCTCGCGCAACTCTTCGTAGAGCAGGGAATTTTCCAACGCCAGGGCGGCCTGCCCGGCCAGCATGGCGGCAAAGTGGCGCTCCTTGGGACTGAAACTTTCTTTGTCCGGCGGCAAGGCAAAAAACAGCAGGCCGAAAAGTTCATCTTTCACCGGCATGGGCATCAGCAGGCCTGCTTCGTCTTCCGGGGTATGGTGCAGAGCTTCCATGATGTCCGGGGGAGCGGAATGGACCATAAAGCCGTCTTTTCGCTTCAGGAGGAATTTTTCGACCTGTCCATTAAGTTCCAAAGGGGGATAGAGGTTCTTCTTCTCTTCCGAAACGGTGATTTCATGAAAAGCACCGTGGGAATTCCGGCGGCGAATGTAGAGCCGGGTGGATCCCGCGCCGATGGCGCTTTTCAGGCGCTCGCGCACCAGCGGGGCCAGGCGGTCGAATTGAAAAGTGGCGCTTAGCTCGTAGCCTAAGCTTTCGATGAACTGGCGCTCCCGCAACCCCTCAATCATGGTGTTGAAGGAGTGCCCCAACTGGGCGATCTCATCATGGGTTTGGGGGCGCACCTTTTGTTCCAGGTTGCCCTCATTCACCGCCTTCATGGCCCGGTTCAGGCGCTCCAGAGGGCGGGTGAGCCGGCGGCTGATCATCACCGACACCAGGCTGGCCAGCAAGATGAAAAACAATCCCAGGCCGATGTTGAGCAAAATTCCCCGGTTCAATTCCCGGTTAATAGCGATCACCGAAAAGCCCACGTGAACGCTGCCTAACACCCGGTCGCCGACCTGGATATTGACCCGCTCGGTTTGCAGGTCCGCTTTGCTCTCTTCCGCCACCGCCCCGTTATCCAGGCGGCGTACGATATCGGCCTGCATTCTGCGGGTCAAGAGCGGGCGGTCGTATTCGATCAGGTCGGAGTTAAGGGTATGGGCGCGGAGAGTACCGCGGTCGTCAAAAATGGCGATGTAAACGATGTCTTTGTTGAACGCCATCAGTTGGGAAATATAATCCTGGTAGGTATTCCAATCCTGCCGGTCTAACAACTGCATGGTAGCGATGTTGCGGGCAATACGATGGATCTGGGAGGCCGCGGCGGCGCGCCGGGATTCGATTTCCCGGATGGTAAAAAAATAGGTGACGCTGGCCATGATCACCGTAACCAGCACGGTGGAAAGCAGGATGAACTTTGTACGCAGATTAATCTTCAACAAACGGCTCCCGGACAATAGCGGCGGAATTTACAAACGAACTTCAAACTATCCAACGCGATTGTTTGGAAATCGTTGCGTTTGGCGGCAGAGTCCAGGGGCAGGGGGCAGGAGCAGAGCTGGGGGCGGGGAGCAATAAGCAATCAGTAGAAGCAGGGTGTATTCCCAACTATTTACTGTACCTGCCCCTCTTCTATAACCTCTACGCCGCGCCAATGCGCCGAATCTCATCCGATTCCAGAATGCGGATTCCGGGGCGGTTTTCCCGGGCCACCTGCACGATGGCCGCGGCGACGCTGCGGGCCTGAACCGGTTTATAACGCGCCGGTATGGCAAATCCGAACAGGCCGCTAAAAAATTTGGCAATATCTTCTCCCGGGCGGGATTCCCGGCGGTCGCCTAACAGCAGGGAGGGCCGGAAGATGCTCAGCGCGGGATAGCCCAGCGTTTTCAACGCTTCTTCCAATTCCCCTTTGACGCGGCTGTAGAAAATCCGCGAGCGGGGGTCTGCCCCGCTGGAGGAGACCAGCAGAAGGTGCTCCGCGCCGTTCTCCCGGGCGATGCGGGCCAGCTCGTAGGCGTAGGTGAAATCGACTTTGTAGAAATTTTCCTGCGACCCGGCTTTTTTGATCGTTGTTCCCAGGGCGCAGATGACCCGGCCGGCGGAAATCAGTTTGCGGTAATCCCCCGGCCGGTTAAAATCGATGACCTGGTTTTCCACCTTTGGATGTTGCGCTTCCGCCGGGAGGGGGCGGCGGGTAAGCACGATGACGCGCTGCCAGGAATCATCGGCGCAGAGCAATTTCAGGCATTCTCCGCCGACCAGGCCGGTTGCGCCTAATAGCAGAGTGGATTGGGGGGTGCTCATAAATGTCGCCTCGATTGTAGTTATGGGGATTCCCGCTTTCGCGGGAATGACACAGCGGCGGCGGGAGCGCCTCAAAACCGGCCGCTCGAACACCGGCGCACACCATAAAAAACGCCGAAACGAACGGCGCCTTGCGGCAACCGTTCGTTTCGGCTGGCTGGTTTGCCGCCAAATCGGCGTTATTTGCTGAAGACCATCCGGCGGGTCAGCTTCAAGGCTCCTGCCTCAAGGACATAGAAATAAATTCCCGAAGCTACCTGGCGCCCGTTCTGATCGGCGCCGTTCCAGAGTAATTCATATCGCCCGGCGGGCAGGTTTTCGTTCACCAACTCTTTTACCGCCTGGCCGAGGATGTTATAAATCACCAGCCGGGTTTGTTGGGCCTGCGGGAGGACAAACCGTATGGTGGTAGAAGGATTGAAGGGATTGGGATAGTTCTGCGGCAGCTCCACGCTTGAGGGGAGGCCGGCCTGCGCGCCCGGCTCCACCCCGGTGGTAACCTCGGCCAGGTCGAAATTCACTACCATGGTGTTCCCGGCGGCAGCGTTGAACTGGATGGCCTCCGATTCGCTGTGGTAACTGATCTTGGTGGCCTGCACGGTATAATTGCCGTTGGTCATACCGGCAACCTGGTAGCCTCCCTGGGCGTCGGTAAAATCGTAGCCGATCACTTCCCCGGCGTCGTTCAGAATGGTCAAAAATACCCCGGAAAGCGGCCCGCCGCTCATATTCAGCACCGTTCCGGCCACCATACCGCCGGCGGGATTGTTGTTTACCGGCGTCAGCGCGGCGTCGATGCCGGTGACTGCGCCGAGCGCCGGCACCGGGATAGCCTCTTCCCAGGTAAGGGCATTGTCAAAAAATTCCGGGACGTGGCCGTTCGCCGCAAAAAGAATAATATGCGGATGTGGATCCAATCCATCGAGGGTGTAATTCCCGGAAGAGTCCGCGAAGGTAAAAACGATCCGCCCGGTGAATATATCGGAACCGACCACGAAAGCGCCGTTCAACGCCGCGCCGTTGTCGCTGGTGACGGCTCCGCTGATAGAGTTGTTGGTGGGCGTGCCCACCGGGTCGAGCGTAAAATCAATCCCGGTAATCACGGTGTCGCTGAATACGAAGATCGGGTCGGCAAGGAAAATGGCCGGTTTCTCCTCCCAGAATTCAACCAGGTAGCCCTCTTTTTCCGCGGAAGCGATGAACACTCCAAAGGGAAAGCGAATGGTGCTGACCTCAATGGCGTAATTTCCCTGCGCGTCGGTCAGGCCGGTAAAAATCAGCGAATCGCCGATGACCCCGCCGGCATTGGAAGAAAAGATGGTCACCAGGGCGTTTTCTAAGGGCTGCGCGTTGTTATCTGTCACCTGCCCGCTGATGGTGGCGGTGATGGGACTGAGAGAATCGGGCACTCCAAAATCGATTCCCCCGCTGACCTGGTTTTCAAAAACCTGCACGATAGTGGCCTCCGCGATGGAGTGCACGTCGTCGTAAAATTCCTGGTAGTAATAAGGCAGGGCGGGATAGCCTACTACCACGGAGACGATGTAATCTCCCACGGGCAGCTCCGCGGAATACTGCCCCTGGGCGTCGCTGAAGGCAAAATGATGTGGGAAGCCGTTTACGGTGATAAATTCCAGGAATGCGCCCTCAACCGGCGCTCCGCTGCCATCAAAGGCCACTGTGCCGGATATGGTGCCGCCGGGCAGGGGAATGAAGGGGACCAGGAAGAAATCCAGCGCGTTCGGCCCCTCTTGAATGGGAAAATTGGGCAGGTGGCGGGGTTGGAATCCGTTCGCATAACAGGAAGCGTGATAGAACCCGGGGACAATGCCGGAAATGGTATAACTTCCATCGGGATTGTTCATGGTGCGGTAAAAAAGGGAATCGCCGGTGGCGGGATCAAAGCGGAGCAGCTCGATAAACGCCGGAAACACCGGTTGGGGGAAAGTGTTCACGGAATCGGCGCTGAATACAAAACCGGTCAGGGTTCCCAGCCCCCCGGCGAGGGTATCGGGGATCAGGAAAATATCCAGATCATCGATCTGGGTATTAGGCTCTACCTGGATAGGGAAGTTGCCGAAGAAGGGGAGGTATCCCGGGGCATGGGCGGTCAGGAAATAACCCCCCGGCATGATGTCTTCGAAACGGTAATCTCCGGCGGAGTCGCTGACGGTCTGGTAAAAGATAGCCCCGGCATGAGCCAGCCCCACCATGGCGCCGGGAATGGAAACCGCGCTCTGGGCGTCGAAAACCGTTCCGGCAATGTAATTGTCGAGCGGCAGGCCCAGGGGCAGCAGTTGGAAATCCACCGTGATTCCCGCGGTATTGGGAGAAATTACAAACGGTCCCTGGACCGCGTGTTGATAACCGGGGTGTTCGGTGGATACGAAATAGGTCGCCGGTATCGCATTATTGATAAGGTAACTGCCGTCCGGCAAGGTGGTCGCGGTGTAGATGATGGAATCGCCTATGGCGGGATCGAAACCGAAGGCGATGATGGACGCCCCCTCCACCGGAAAGCCGGTTTGCGAATCGGCGACGGTTCCGTTGATAAACGCGGCGCGGGCCGGGAAGGCCAGGGCTGCTAAGAACGTCAGCGCCAGCGCCGCCGTGGTGAGAAACAGTTTGGAAAATTTCATATTACCTCCTGAAAAAAAGGGTTATAAGACCGTTTATTTTTCTTCCAGCCGCCAAAATTAACAATTTTTCTTCCCCAAATTTTATGCCAGGCGTGGCCGATTGTAAAGGGGAGCCGGTTTGAATCCCCAGGCGGTACATTTTACAATAGTTCGTGAGTGGGTGAGTGATATACTCGTTAAGGGTGAAAATTACACACCACCATGTCATTCCCGCTTTCGCGCATAGGCGTAAACCTTAGAAGCTGTTTTAAAAGTTGCCACGAAGGCTCAAAGACACAAAGAAGCCACAAAAAACACCAAAAATCTTAGTGAAATCTTGGTGTCTTTGGGTCTTAGTGGCGAAAATTTAGACTTCTAAAA
>WYBG01000553.1 GCA_011526015.1 Deltaproteobacteria bacterium
AATATTTTTGGAATAACTTTTATAAAAAGGCGCGCCTTTCAGCCGGTCGGTTTGCGCGGTGGACAATTTGTTCAGGCTGCTGCACGCGCTGGCAAACAGCAGCGCTATCAATATGAGCATCTTCCAGGAACTGCATCGGTTCATTTGCGAATGGCCTCCAACCATTATAGTGTTCAGGTGTTATAGTGAGATAACGCACGATACCACTATAACATCTGAACACCCGAAACACTTAAACACAATATTTACCGGGTTAACAACATTTTCCGGGTTTGCTGAAATCCCTCTGCTTCGAGACGGTAGAAATATACCCCGCTGGCCAAATTGCCGGATTGAAAATCCGCCAGGTAATTCCCCGCCGGCAGGGCTTCGTTTACCAGGACGGCTACCGCCTGGCCCAGAATATTATGCACGGTCAGTTTTACATACCCGGCCCGGGGAACGGAGAAGCGGATATGGGTGGCCGGGTTGAAGGGATTGGGGAAATTCTGCGCCAGTTCGTACTCGTTCGGCAGGGTTCCGCCAACCGGCTCGATGGCCGTGGTGCTATACACGGTGAAGGCCAGCACCAGTTGATCGACCTGCCCGTCCGGGTTGATGACCCGCACGTTGTAAATGCCGACCGGCAGGTTGGAAGGACTGTCGCCGGTGATGGTAAAAGGATCCACCACGCTCAAATTTGCCAGCGGAAAACCGCCGATTTCCACCGCCGCCCCGGCCTGAAAATCCTCACCCGTGATGGTGACCGCCACGGAAGAACCCACCAGCGCGGAATCCGGGTTAATCCCAAATATAGAGGGCGGGGGGGTATTGGCAATGGTAAGCCCGTTGGAAACCAGGTCGAACTGGCCGTCCGGGTTGGTCAATTTCACGTCATACTGGCCGGAAGCCAGGAAAGGCGCTTCCACAAACGCCCGGGTAGCGGACAAAACCGCCGCCTGGGCAGGGATTCCACCCACTTCGACCACCGCGCCGTTCACAAAATTCTGGCCGGTAATGACGAAGTGCTCGAACGGGGAAACCGTCGAAGGGTCGATGGAGGTAATTACCGGGGCTGGCATCGCGGCGTCGGTAACGCTTACGTTGTCGATAAACCATCCCCGGAAGCCGTTGTAGAGGTCGTCCACGGTATCGAAGCGGAAGCGCAGGTACACCGTCTCCCCGACGTAGGGAGTTAAATCGAACAAATGATCCACCCATACCCCGGGCTGTCCCAGGCCGCCGGAGCTATAACTTTTCCAGGGCTCCCCGTCCAGATCGTTTAAGGGATTGATATTGCCGAAGCCGAGCGGATCAAAAGTGGTTCCGTTATCGGTGGAAATTTCCACGTTCATCAGATCGAACGCGTCGCCATCCACGCCTTCGATCTCCCACCAGGTTTTGAACTCGAGCCGCGCCTGGGTTACCCCGCTCAAGTCGATGGCCGGAGAGATCAAAGAACCGCTCTGGGGTTCAAAGGAAGTTCCGCCATTGAGAGGGGTTTGGATAATGCTATCCCAATTCGTGCCGATGAAGGTTCCCGTTTCGGTTTGGCCAAACCACCAGGCGTGGGCGCCGCTGAAAGCGGAAGGAAGGTCTCCCGCGTCCGGCAGGATTACCAGGGTGGGATTGATTGCGGGATTGAGCACTGCATAATTCTGGGGATTCTCGATCAGGATGAACAGGCTGTCTGCGGTCCAGCCCGGGGCGCCACTTTCAAAATCATCAAAAAATGGCAGGGCCTGAATCGTCTCCGGCTGGCCGGGCAGCAAGTGAGTCGCTCCCGGGATGGGCAATTCCGAAGGCGACTTTCTCTCCCTGCGAGAGCTTTCCTTTGCCGGCAGAGAGGCCATCCCCAGGCAGAGCAGCAAAATCACTGTTATAAACACATTAGCTTTGAACATAACTACCTCCAGTAGTTAAAGGATTTGTTTGCATCAACCGCTACATCCGGTTTTCGATTTAAAGTACCCGGCGCTCCGGGTAGCATTATTATCGGCGGCCTAATATAGAATAATAGGCCGGAATACAACAATAGAACCGATGAACTATTTTTACAAGGGAAATTCGGGTGATGGTGCAGGATGGGAGTACTCTATTCAGAACCGGTTTTATGCTTCGTATCCGACCGCTTTCTCTATGCTTTTTTTCATGACCCGTTCCGGGGTCAGCCATACCATCATGTTGCGCAGAAGGCAGGCAAGGGGGTTTTCCAACTGTCCCAGGCGGCCGAGCCGATAAGAGCGGCGGGTGATCCAGGCGGTGCGGGGCATCCGTTCCGATTCGTATCGGCGCAGGCTGCTACGCAGGTCTTTTCCGTCGGCTAAACAGCGCGCCAGGGCTAAGCTGCTTTCCACGGCCATGCAGGCACCCTGGCCCAGGTTCGGGGTGGTGGCGTGGACGGCGTCGCCCAGGAGCACCACCCGCCCCCGGCGCCATTGCGGAAGAGGCGAAAAATCATAGATATCATTATAAAGAATCGCCTCCGCGGGAGTCGCTGCAATGACGGTCTTCACCGCCGCGGCATGCAGCGGAGAATGCCAGCGGCCAAAATGTCGCAGTAAGGTTTCTTTTCGTTGCGCCGGGGGAGGTGTTTGGCCGGGGGGGTGATTTGCGGTAGCGTACCAGTAAATTCGCCGGTTGCCGAGCGGCACAATACCGAAGCGCTTTCCCCGTCCCCAATATTCCCGGCTTATTCCGCGCAGGCTTTCATCAGCGATGGTTACCACGCCTCGCCAGGCGATATAACCGGAGTAGCGCAGGGCTACCTCGGGGAATAATTGCCGGCGAATCCGGGAATGAATGCCGTCGGCCCCGATCAGCAAATCCGCCCGGTCGGATTGGCCGTTCGCAAAATGCACGGTTACCCCCTCCTCGTCCTGCTGAAAACCGCTGCACACCATCCCCATACGGATCGATCCCGGCGGCAGTGCGGCAAGGAGAATTTTGTGCAAATCCGCGCGATGGATGGCGACCACCGGCGCGCCAAACCGGAATTCCAGTTCCCCGGAGTCCAACCCGGATAGAATTTTTCCTCCCGGGGTGCAAATTTCCCCGCGGAAAATTTTTGCCCCGGTTTTGATCACTTGCTTGCCCAATCCCAGCTTGCGCAGCGCCTTGATGGCATTAGGCCAGAGGGTCAGCCCGGCTCCCACTTCACCCGGCTCCGCGGCCTGCTCGTACACCGTCACCTCCACTCCCATTTGATCCAGGGCAATGGCGGCGCTAAGCCCGCCAATCCCCCCGCCCACCACAATGGCCCGTTTTAAGAAGTGGATCATGGCTGCGCTCCCCGGGCCATTGCACCTTTACCTTTTTTTAGCTCGGTTACAAAGCGCATCTCCGCCGCCCCGCTTCGCCGGAGGGGATCGTTGGCGTAATCGCAGGCAAAAGCGAACACCGCCTCCGGGGAATCTTCAATGGCAATGGATTCATGGATGGTGATCACCTTTTTTCTCCTTGAATGAATGCCCGGATATCGAGCAACGGAAGGGTGACGTGCTGATAAGCGGGATTGACCTCAAGCTGCCGGAACAGGCTTAATTGATCGATGGTGCCCCAGTGTTCCACGATTTTATCGCGATGAAAACGAAAAACGTCGATTCCCGCAACCTGCACCGGTTGTTGCCCGGGTACAAAATAGAAGAACGGCTTTCGCAAGGACCCGGAGAGGTTAAACCGGCTGACCACTTTGCCGCCCATAGTGTAAAGGCTCTCCACCGAAATCACCAGATCCGGGAAGGCGGTTCTAAAATGGCCGTAAAGCAGACGATAATCCTTGATTTCATTCCGGCCGCATGAAAACACTTGATGCTCGATCACTTGCGGAGCAAATAAACCGTCCACCTGCTCCCAATCGCCCTCGCTGATGTACCGGTAGAGCCGTGATACCAGCGTCTGTATATTTGCAGTCATGGGTTTTTCCCTTTCAGCATTATTTTAAGCGCCTTAAAGGATGCAATGCAAGAATATGGGCATCCTTCGGAACTCTCAACAATATAGATTTCGGGGACTAAGGGATTCAATAGAACCGATGAACTATTTTAACCGGGATGCGGTACCGGCAGCGCTCTGTATAGATAATGATTTGTGCGGGGTGATTCAAAAAGAGGGTGAGCGGGTTCAGGAGATTGGGACAATAAAATGGGGTACGCGACACTGGCGGCAGGCAAATGGCCGTCCCCGGATCAGCAGGTTTCCGGCCGGCATCGAATTCGCCCGTTCCGGTTATTCGCTCTTGTTGCGTAACCGCGCTAATTCTTTGCGCAGGCGCGTGAGTTCTGCTTCCGCCTGGCGGCGGGCTTCGGTTTCCCGGGCGGCTTTGGTTTCCGCAGACCGGCGATCTGCCTCCGCTTCCGCGTGGGTGCGCAGCCGCTCCCCGCTTTCGGGATCGTACAGGCGCAATACTCCCTCTTCGACTACTAAATCCAACCCCAATACTTCGCTGCGCAGCGGTTGCTCGTCGATGGACAGATAAACGCCTTCTTGCAGGCGAAAACCCCGCAACTGATCGGAAAAAATCTCTTTCAAGGGATCGAAAATGAAGTATTCCCGCACTCCCAACTCGGCGTAAATAGCGCGTTTGTTGCCCAGGTCTTCAAAGCGGGTGGAGCGCGAGGTCAATTCGACCACCACGTCCGGAGGTTTTTTCTCGACTTCCATATCATAAATTCGGCGCTCTTTTTTCTTGATGCCCCGCACCACGAAAATATCCGGGCTGACCGACAGGCGTTCCCCCGCTGCTTCATCACGCGGCAGGTAGAGAAAGATGTTGCCGGTGACATATACATCGGGATCGGCGCGAAAATATTCATCCA
>WYBG01000554.1 GCA_011526015.1 Deltaproteobacteria bacterium
CCCCGCGATAATCAAAGATACCGTATTTTTTCAGGTAAGTGTAAGCGGCGTGGCCGGGGCGGAAGACCTCTTTCAGCGCGGTATAATCCTTACTGCGCGGGTCTTCGTTTTTGATGAGAATGCAAATCGGCGCGCCGGTGGTTTTCCCTTCAAAGACGCCGGAAATGATCTCCGCCCGGTCTGCTTCCTCCCGGGCCGTGGTCACCCGGCTTTGCCCGGGCCGCCGGCGGTTCATCTCGCGCTGAATTTCTTGCAGATCAATAGGAAGACCGGGTTTGATCCCGTCGATCACCACCCCGATATAGGGTCCGTGGCTCTCCCCAAAAGTCATAATGGAAAAGAGGGAACCGAATCTGTTGCCGGCCATGGCCTGCTCCTTTAAAATAGCGATCAGCGGTCAGCCGTCAGCTATACTCGTTTAGGGCGATTTTTTGAATTGGAGTGCAACCCGCAAAACTGAAGCTTTGCACTCCGGTCGATTCTTGCTGAAAGCTGATCGCTGACCGCTGATGGCGATACCTGATCGCTGTTTATTTCTCGAAATCTCTCCAAAACCCCGGGTAAGATTTACTCACGCAGCCCGGGTTATCAATAACGATGCCGGGAATCCGGCTGCCCGCCAGCGCAAAGCTCATGGCAATGCGGTGGTCGTTGAAGGTGTTGATCATCCCACCGCGGTACCGTTTCGCCGGAAGAATAGTTAGATCACCGCCGCGGTACTCGCTGCGCCCCCCGATAGCGGCGATATTTTGTTGAATCGCCTCGATGCGGTTGCTCTCCTTGTAGCTTAAATGGCTCACGTTCCGCAGCTTGAGCGGCGCCGGGGAAAATAATCCCAGCACGCTGAGCGCCGGAACCAGGTCCGGAATTTCCCGGCAATCGAGGTCCAGCCCCCGGCGGATGCCGCCCTGAATCTCTACCCGGCTGGGATGGCATACGACTTCCGCTCCCGCCTCCTGCGCAATCGAAAAAATCCGTTCATCGCCCTGGAGGGAAGGCAGCTGCACGCTGGGGAGGATGATCCTGGCCTCGTGAATCAATCCCAACACCACCCAGTACGCGGCCGCGGAAAGATCCTTCTCCACGGTGTAATTCCACTCCGCGGCGGGCCTTTCCGCTTTTACCCGGATTTGATTCCCGGCATATTCTACCTCCAGGCCCAGGCGCGCCATCAGTTGATGGGTCATGCGGATGTAGGCGGCGGAGGGGATTTCTTCCGGGAGGTGAATGATCAGGTCGCTATCCATCCATAACCCGGCGAGCATCAAAGCGGTGACGGCCTGGGAAGAGCGCAGGTTTTTCAAGCGCACCGCTCCCCCGGCCATTTTCCCGGGATAAACCGTGGCCGGGAGGGAGTTTTCGGAAACGGAGAACCGCATTCCTAACTCCCCCAGGGCGGCGAAAAGCTCCTCGAAGGGGCGCTGGTGCAGGCGCGGCTCCCCGTAAAATTGTACCGGCTGATCCAAAAACGCCCCCAGGGGAAGCAGAAACCGCGCCGAGGAGCCGGAATTGCCTAAGTAAATTTCTCCCTCGCGCACCCTTCCAATGGGCTGAGAGACCGCCAGCCGGTCGCCGTCTCGACGCCCCTCCATGCCCATGTTGCGCAGGGCGTTCAGGGTAATTTCGGTATCATCGGCGAAAAGGAAATTCTCGATGGCGGTGCGCCCCCGGTTCAGCCCCGCCAGAATGGCCATGCGATGGCTGAGACTCTTGGAAGGGGGGAGGGAGACGGTTTTTTCGGTGAATTTTTTTGGTAGAATTCTATACATGGGTTTTCGATTGCGGATTTGGGATTAGGGGATTTCGGGTTACGTATTGCGTATTCCGTATCATGTATTTACGTCATTACGCATTACGCAATCCGAAATCAAAAATCCCCAATCCGGTTTACGACTCTTTAAGGGCCCGAAATGCCTGAACGCGCCCGAGCGCGCCCTGCAGCCGCTCTTCCGGGGCGCACAGCGAGACCCGGATATAGCGGCGGCCTTGCTGCCCAAAAATGATGCCCGGGGCGACGAAGATGCCCGCGGAATGGAGTAATTCATCCGTAAACGCCTCTACGTCGGGAATATCTTCCGGGGCCCTGCCCCACACAAATAACCCGGCGCTGTTTTGGGAATAGCGGAATCTCAGCAGATCCAGCAGCCGGTAAACCAGATCCCGCCGGCGGCGGTAAATCGCGTTCTGCCGCTCATGCCACTCCGCCGAATTGCTGAGCGCCTGCACCGCAGCCTGTTGCAGGGGTAAGAACATTCCCGAGTCGATGTTGCTCTTCACTGCCAGGATGGCCTCTAAATAAGCTTTTTGCCCGGCTGCCATGCCGATCCGCCAGCCGGCCATGTGATGGGATTTGCTGAGCGAATTCAGCTCCAAACAGACGTCCAATGCGCCGTCGATTTGCAAGATACTCAACGGAGCGGCGGGATTCAAGATCAGGCTGTAAGGATTGTCATGGCAGAGCAGAATTTCTCTCTCTTTAGCAAACTCCACCAGCTCCCGGAAATGCGCCGCCGCGGCGACCGCCCCACTGGGCATGTGGGGATAATTCAGCCACATGAGCTTGACCGCTAAAAGATCGCTGCGGCGCAATTCTGTAACGTCGGGCAGCCAGCCGGTCGCTTCGCTCAAGGGATAAAAAACCGCTTCCCCCCCGGCCATCCGCGCCGCGGAAGCATAAGCGGGGTAGCCGGGGTCGGGTACCAGCGCCCGGTCGCCGGGGTTCAAAAAGGCCATGGAAATATGAAAAATGCCTTCTTTAGAACCGGTTAGCGGCAGGATTTCCGCCTCCGGGTGCAATTCCACCCGGTACACTTGCTGATACCAATCCGCCAGGGCGCGGCGCAGCTCGGGAATGCCGCGGTAGGGCTGGTAGCCGTGATTTCGCTCCAGGGATGCCGCCTGTTGCAGCGCCAGAACCGTCGCCCGGGAGGGGGGCAAATCGGGATTGCCGATGCCTAAGTTGATGATCTCCCGCCCCTGCCCCGCCAATCGTTGGATTTCCCGGAGTTTGCGGGAAAAATAATACTCCTGCACGCTGCTAAGCCGCTTTGCCGCCGGAATAATCATGGGGCAACGCTCCTTTTGGGTAAATACCCAGGATTTGGATTTGGATTTGGTTGGCGAAGCGCCGCAGCGCTTCAATCCCCTCTTCGAGAGCTTCCCGGCGCTCCCACTCCAGGTCCACCTGGAAAGCGTATTCGGAAGGTCGCCCGGCTATGGGCAGCGACTGAATAAGGGTGAGGTTGAGACCACAGCGGCGGAAAATATCCAGCGCCTCTGCCAGCGCCCCCACCCGGTGTTTCAAATGGAAATTGAGCGAGGCTTTGTCGGCGATTGCGCCGTCCTCCCGCGCTTCTTCGCGAGAGAGGACCAGGAAGCGGGTATAATTCTGTTTCACGTTCTCGATCTCTTCCGCCAGGATGGTCAGCCGGTAACGCTCCGCAGCCAGTTTTCCGGCGATGGCCGCCGTCCCGGAGAGCAGCTTTTCCCGGATTTCCCGGGCGCTTTCCGCGGTGTCGAAGGTTTCCAGCGCCCGCAGTTGGGGATGCTGCTCCAGAAACTCGCTGCATTGCAGCAGGGCCAGGGGGTGGGAGCGCACAAAACGAAGATCTTTCAGGCTCTGCCCCGGCAGGGCCATCAGGTTTTGCCGGATATGCAAGTAGGTCTCCCCGGTAATGTAAAAAGGAAACTCCTGCAACAAAGCGTAATTAGGCAGAATGCTGCCCACCAGCGAATTCTCGATGGCCATTAGCGCAATATCCGCCTCCCCGGAATGCAAAGCCTGGCAAAGCTGCCGGAAGGTCTGGCACTCCGCCAGCTCGAATTCATGCCCGTTGAAATATTGCCGTGCGGCCATGTGGTGAAAAGAGGCCTGCCCTCCCTGGATGGCGACTTTCATGGTAACATCTCCTTATGTTTAACCGGTTTATACGCAATACGGAATACGAAATGCGTATTGCGTATTATCCATCATAAATCCCCGCAGTTACCGCGGGTAAAAAAAAAGCCCCGGTGTCCGTTCGGGGCTTGCATCTGGAAAGTTAGTACATCCGGTTCGTCATGCCGATACACCATCTCCGCAGCCCCGGCCGGGGAGAAAGAATAAACGGGAGCAGGTGTAAGCGTTTTCGATCTTCATTGTTGTTCTCGATTTCGAATCAATTATAAAAAACCCCTTTGATGATGTCAAATAATAATTTGCGGGATTTTTTTCCCTGTAATCCAAATCACGGAAGGGCAGGCCGGGGAAAAATTTTTCGGAATACCCTTCTGCATAGAGGATGAGTATATTAAAAAAAGTTACCCAAAAATATTTGAATCGTGAGGAGGACGCGCTATGCCTCGAAAAATATCTCGAATGCTTGCGCTGCTATGTCTCGCCCTGGCCGGCTTTGCTGCGGGGGAGAAAGCGGCTTTTTTTGCCCTGGAATTGCTTATCAGCGATACCGCGCTGATGAAAGTGAACAATGTGGAGCTGCCCCTGCAAAACGACGGCAGCGCCGGGCTGAACGGCTGGGGATATTACCCGGCCGGCAGCAACATAACTTTCCTGTTCCAGGGAGGGTTTGCCGGCAGCGGCTACGTCAACGGCGAGCTGCGCTGCTCCTGGATGGCGAAATCTTCCCTGGTGCAGGAGTGGCAGCCCGGCAAATGGGGAATGAACCCGCAGGATCCCCTGGCGAAGTTTTATTCCGTGACCATCCATGACGGCCCGGGCAGCCCGGCTTACCTTGAATGGGCGGACGCCGTGGCCCTGGGCGCGGAGTTCATCGACCGGAGCGGCGACGGGGTGTACGATCCTTTCATCGACCGCCCGGCGCTGATGGGCGATAAGACCATCTGGACCGTGTTTAACGACGGCGTCGAGCGAACCTCCCCGCGATTCGGCACTCCCCCCCTGGGCCTGGAAATCCAGCAAACCGCCTGGGCTTACGATCAGGGCGGCAGCCACCCCTTAGATGAGGTGATTTTCTTCCGCTGGAAGATCATCAACGCGGACAGCGGCAACGTGGACAGCCTGATCCACTCCTTCTGGGCGGATCCGGATTTGGGAAGTGCCAATGACGACCTGATCGGCTGCGACACGCTGCTGAATATCGGCTACGTCTATAACGATGGGGATGATCCCTGGTATGGCGCAAATCCCCCCGCGTTCGGCGCAAAATTGCTGCAAGGGGCGATGGCAGACTCCCCCGGCGACACCGCCTACGTGTTCCGGGGCGTTTTTCAAGGCATAGACACCCTGCTCGACAAGAAGAACCTGCCCTGGACCTCCTTCATGTATTACATTGGCGGCGATCCTGTCTTACATGAGCCGACCAATGCCCCGCAGGCCCGCTATTATCAAATCGGCGGGCTGAGCGCCTGGGGAAGCCCGATAGACCCCACCCAGTGGGGCGTCGGCGGTACGGCGCAGACCAATCCGAAATATTTCTACAGCGGCGACCCGGTCACTACAACCGGGTGGCGGGATAATATCGCTTTCGATAAACGCTTCCTGGTCAACTGCGGACCTTTTAACCTGGCGTTGGGCGATACCCAGGATATTGTGCTTGCCTACGTCATCGGCCGGGGAAGCGACGCCCTGAACAGCATTACGGTGATGCGCGAGCATGCCGCCTACCTCGGGGAATTCTTCCCCCTGGGACGGGCCTTACACCTCGCCGCTAATGAAATCCTGCTGCCTATCGATTCCCTGTTTATATTCGAGGCGATCCTTCAGACCCTGGCTTACCCGGAGAGCATCGTCTCGCTGGCCTGGCAATTGATTCAACGACCGCCGGGCAGCGCCGCCCAATTAATGCCGGGGCCGGGCTTCCAACAGTTTTTAGACCCTGATTTACCGGGAGATTACCTCGTCAAAGCGGAAGCTGTTATCTCCAGTGGAGAGACGTTGGTCACTACCCGGGCGGTCAGCGCAGTGGACAACCGCCCGCCTGCCGCCCATCTGACCCTTACGCCCTCGCAAATCATTTACGGAGCTTCCATATTGGCCGACGCCAGCGCCTCTTCCGATCCCGACGGCGATCCGCTCAATTTTGAGTGGACCTTCCCGTTTTGGGCAAACGCCGACACTCAAAATACTTCCATGATTGAATTTTCTCCTGTTCACACCGGTTCGGGAAAAGCGCAAGTGGCGGTCAGCGATCCCTACTTCACCCGCACGGCGGAAGATAGTTTTACCGTAGTGCCCAATGTCTTGAATTTGATTCAACAGTTATATCTGCCCCAATTCAACGAAATTCACCAGCTGAAATATGTCGATGACAAGATATTTGCTTTGAGCTATTCCTATATCACGCATTCTCCGTTTTATATTTTTGACGCCGGCGCTAACCCAACCACGTTTTATTCCACCAGTGTAGTGGGCGCCCGTTTTGTAACCGACGGCTCTATTCTGGCCGGCTATGGCAATCGAACCTCCATAGCTCTCTATCGAATCCTTCCCGATTTCACCCTTATGTTTGCCAGCGATACTATTTTTTATGGTTCCCAGTCCGCTTCAAGAGCGCGGGATATCTATCTGCAATTTCCCTATCTATTTGTTCCCCTGAGGTCTCCCAGTCAATTACACGTATATGACGTGAGCGATCCTTTTTCGCCGGTAGAAATTGCCTTCCACGCCATACCTCACATAGCGGTCGATGCCGCTTACCAGGGAAATATCGCCGCGATCTACTTCCAACCGGTCAATACCGGGTTGAGAACGTATGAGATTTCCGATCCGCTGAATATCGTTCCATTGGATACGTTGATTTTCTTCCCTGCGGGAATCCGGGTTATCGAGATGGGCGGAGGAAAGATTTATGTCAGCAATGGGGATATGCGCATTGCCACCCAGGTGCAGATTGTGGATGCCTCCCAACCCAACAATTTGCAACTTGCCGGAACGATAACTGTTGCGCCGGATGTGATTGTAGAAATGGAAGCACATGGAGACCTGCTGATTCTGGGCCTGGAAAACGGGGTACGGCTCTACGACGTCTCCAATCCCAACGCTCCGCAGGAAATCGCCCATCGCTTTTCCGGTTTCCCGGTCTATGGCATGGCCTGGAATGATCCGCAGTTCTACATGGTCGAAAACGGCGATGCGCAGTTCGGCGGGGGATATTACTATTTCGACCACGTGGTTGGCCTGGAGCCGGGGGGCGATCTAAGCGCCGTTCCGGGGCAATTCGAATTGCTGCAAAACTATCCCAACCCCTTCAATCCGGCGACGACCATTCGTTACCGATTACCGGTGACCGCGAAAGTAGAATTATTGGTTTACAATATGCTGGGGCAAAAAATTCGCCGGCTGGTGGAGGCGCAGCAGGCGCCCGGCAGCTACCAGGTGCAGTGGGACGGGAGAAGCGATGGGGGAAACGCGCTTGCCAGCGGGATTTATTTTTACCGGCTGAAAGTGGGTGAGCAAGGAGGAAAGAAGTTCGAGGCGGTTAAGAAAATGCTATTACTGAAGTGATCTGATGTCGCGTAACTAAAAGTGCCTAAAGTTTCTATCGCCGGGGTCGCAGACCTTCCGACTTTAGTCACTTTAGGCACTTTAGTTCACTTTAGTTCACTTTAGTTCACTTCTAAAAATTGTGCAGGAAACTGGCCAGGAACAGGAAATCCGGCGCGCCGTCGTCCAGCCCCAGGCCGATGCCGCCGCGCAGGTGGCTGCCGGCTTTCAGGGAGTAATCCAGGCCGCCGCTCAGCAGCATGTATTCGCCTTCGGTGCGAATGTTCAGCTCGCCGATAAAACTCAATTGTGGCGTTGCCGGGACAAGTAACCCCGGCGCAATCAACAGGGAGGTTTCCCGGTCATCCCCGGCTTCCAAAAATTCCAGCGCCACGGTTCCGGTTAAGATCAGTTTGCTGCCGGAAAAGGGGTAGCGCAACGCCCCGAACGCGGCAAAATCGGTATTGCCCTGCAACACGTCCTCGCTGCCAATGGGCAGGGTGATGTAACCGCCCACGGAGAGGTTGGCTTTATCGGACATCACATTGTATCTGCCCGCAACGGTCAAATCCGAAATGCCCGATTCCCCGTCGCCCTCATCCGGATCGGCGTTGATGAAGCTGATCTCCCCGCCCATCTCGAATTTGGGGGTGATGGGATAGCCGCCGCGAATGCCGAATTGAAAGGCGTTAAAAAACTCATAAGTGCTATATGCCAATCCGCCTTCCCCGTAGAAGGTGGAAGCTATCGGCGCATCCAGCAA
>WYBG01000084.1 GCA_011526015.1 Deltaproteobacteria bacterium
ACGCATAGTTTACATCAACATTTTCAGTGTTTTTACTTCTCAGCGTAGTCTTAGAATAAATAAACATTTGATTTTCTCTGTGCCCTCTGTGACTCTGTGGCAAATTTTTTGACCTGCGTAACATCAGTGAATAAGTAATTCACCCGCTGTTTTAATTTCTCCGCCGGTGGAGTATAGCGGGAGCGGGGATTTAAATCCAGCATTTTTTGCAAATATTGTCGCGCCGGCGGATGTTTGCAACCCGGCGCGTTGGTTTTGATTCGGCAAACGGTTAGAGGGGCTGGCGGTTAAATAGTTGAATGGTTGAAGGGCGTCTTATTACGTGCTATACTGGTCACAAACTAACATTTTCAAATTGCACGCTGAAGCGTGGCAATCTTAGATTACCACGCTTCAGCGTGCAATTTGACATACGCTCAATTCGAATGTCAATTTATGACCTTTGGCAGTATATTTGACAATTCTTGCGCCAGGAAGCAGAGTTTCCCCGCTTGCGTGACGACGCGGAGCATCGTCACGAGTTGACCAACTTTCCAACCATCCGGCCATCCCTCTAAAGCTCATCGAGATGCTGTTTATAAACCGCAGCCTGCCGGCGGATCTTTTCCCGTTCTTCTTTCCCCATTTTGTCCAGGGTGCGGTACATCATGCTAATACGGGGATTATTTTCCAGCAAGGCGCGGTGGGTTTCGTGAAAATCCCAATAGAGGCTGTTGAAGGGGCAGGCGTTCTCCCCGTGGCGTTTAGAGGAATCGTAGGGGCAGGAAACGCAGTAGTCGCTCATTTTATTGATGTAATTGGCGGTAGAGACATACGGTTTGGTGGCGGCAATGCCCCCGTCGGCGAACTGGCTCATGCCCCGGGTGTTGGTAATCTCTACCCATTGAATTGCGTCGATATAAATTCCCAAAAACCATTCATCTACCGCGTCAGGGTGAACCCCGGCCAGCAGGGCGAAATTGCCCGCCACCATCAGCCGTTGAATGTGGTGGGCGTAAGCTTTGTCCAGCGACTGGGTGATCACCTGCTTGAGGCAATTCATGCGGGTGTTGCCGGTCCAGTAAAACTCAGGCAGTTTGTTTTGATGATTGAAATAGTTCAACTGCGCGTATTCCGGCATCTTGGCCCAGTAAATTCCGCGCAGGTATTCCCGCCAGCCGATCACCTGGCGCACGAATCCCTCCACCTGGGCCAGTTCGATGCTTTCCGGGTGAGCTTCCCAATAAGCAAGGGTTTTTTCCACGATTTCCAGGGGGGCGATCATTTTGGTATTCATGGCAAAAGAGAGCCGGGAATGGAAGAGATAGGGGTGTTTCTCGGCCATGGCGTCCTGGTAGCGCCCGAAATGGGACAGGTGGTGCGCCAGGAAGTGATCCAGCGCGGCCAGCGCTTCTTCCCGGCTGAGCGGCCAGGGAAAATTGGCCGCGTCGATGCGCCCGATGGTTTTCACCTTCATCCGCGCCAACATTTCCACGATGTCGGAAACGTCGCCCCGGAATTCCAACGCCGGGGGAGCCGCCGCCCCGGGAGGCAGCGATTCCCGGTTTTCCGCGTCGAAGTTCCAGCGCCCGCCGCGCGGCGCCCCGTTTTCCATCAAAATGCCATATTTTTGGCGCACGTGGCGGTAGAATGCTTCCATCACATAGGTTTTTCGCTGCTTGAAAAACTCCCCAACCTCGTCGCGGGCGCTGAGAAAATGTTCCGTATCCTGCACCGCGATGGGAATGCCCAGGCTGTCGGCAAACAAGGAAAGCTGCCGGTCGAGGCGGTACTCATCCGGCAGCAAGTATTCGAAACGTTCAAATTTCAGGGATTTCAGAATAGAGCGGATGTTGTCTTCGAAGGATTGGCGGTTTTCCGGCTCGTCTAAACGAAAGTAAATAAAGCGGTGGCCCTGCGCCTGCATTTGCGCGGCAAAATTGCGCATCGCCGCGAAAAAACCCGCCGCCTTCTGAACGTGGTGGGTAACGTAGCCGGTTTCCGGGAGAACTTCCATCATCACGTAAGCGGCGTTGGGATCCACCGTGCGAAACCAGGAGTGCCGCGGGTTGAGCTGGTCTCCCAGTACCAGGCGCAGGGTTTTGGGCATGGCCTTTCCCGCAATTATAAATGAACGAGCAGCTAATGGAGTGGTGGAGGAATGGGGTGTTGGATTTATGGATGAATGGAGTGGCAAAGACGGGGCATTTCCACCCGGCGATTCGTTAATTACTTCAACACGCCATCCATCCAACAATCCATTAATCCAATGCTCAACACCCCATTTCTCCACCCCTCCGCTTCAAACCGCCAGCAACTCCATTTCCGGGTAAGCTTCCTCGAAGTTGAGCAAGTGCCCGGATTTCCTGGCTTTGGTGTGCAGGTAGAAGCGGTTGACCGGGTTGGGCGCGATCTGCACCGGAATCCGCTCCACTACCGGAATTCCGAATTGTTCGATGCCGGCGATTTTATTCGGATTATTGGTCAGCAGCGCCACGGATTTTATGCCCAGGATATCCAGCATGGCCGCGGCCACGTCGTAGCGGCGCAGGTCGTCCGGGTAACCGAGCTTGTGATTGGCTTCCACGGTATCGTAACCGGCCTCCTGGAGGGCGTAGGCGCGAATTTTCTCTCCCAGCCCGATTCCTCTCCCCTCCTGGCGAAGGTAGAGCACCACCCCATTTTCCCGCCCTGCGATATATTTCAGGGCGCTTTGCAACTGCTCGCGGCAGTCGCATTTCAGCGATCCCAGGACCTCGCTGGTGAGGCACTCGGAATGCAAGCGGACCGGCACCGCCTCGCCGTTGCGAATATTCCCGTGAACGATGGCCAGATGCTCTTTATGGTCGATGTTGTTTCGAAACACGTACACTTTGAATCTTCCGTACAAGGTGGGGAGATTGGTTTGCGCGTAGATATATACCTGATCTCTCAAAGCTTTCAGCATACCCTTTTCCATAGTTAACCTCTCATCAAATATCAGTTTTGTCAACGAGCCCCGCGGAGAATTCGTCTCAAGACAGGGGAATCTTAAGATTTTCGCTCCGAAATGTCAAGATGTTTTTAAAAAAAATCGCTCAAATCGCTCATTTTTCTTGATTCCGGCCATTCTCCTTCGTATATTGTTAACGTTCACAAGGAGATACGATAAATGGAGATCAAACAGTTCAACAGCATTGAAGCGGCAAAGATTTTAGGCGTGAACGTTTCCACCATTAAACGCTGGACCGAAGAAGGAAAACTGGAGTGCATTAAAACCGCCGGGGGGCATCGCAAATTCCTGATGGCCCACCTGGGGGATTACGTAAAAAAATACAGCCATGACGCTGTTAAGGTGCACCTGTTTCCACTGGAAGATGAAAGCGACCTGGAAGTAAGCTACCACATCGTCAAAGGGGATTTCGATATCTTGATCGACCACGTGATTCGACGGGCGTTGGAATCGAAGTTAGACAAGGTGCAGCAGGTTCTCAACGGCCTCTACCTGGCCGATTACCCGTTGTACGAGATTTATGACCGGCTGATTACCCCGGCGCTGCACCGCTTCGGCGAGATGTGGGTGGGGGGAGGCTTGTCGATTATCGAAGAGCACTTCGGTTCCCAAACCCTCCGCGACAGCATTATCCGCCTGCAGGGGATTATCAAAATTCCCGCTGAAAAAACCGGCCGGGCCATCTGCCTGAACCTTTCCGGCGAATTGCATGATATTGCCCTGCGGATGGCGGCCAATATCCTGGAGTTGAAAGGATACCAGGTCTATTTTAGCGGCCAGTACACCAGCGTCACGAACGTGGAACAGGGGTTCGAGCGCTTTAAACCCCAGCGGCTGTATATTTCCAGTACCTGGATTGAAAATGTGCCGCAAACGCGGGAGGAAATGAATCGTATCCTGGAGGTGTGCGAGCAGCACGGGGTGGATGTGTTTTTAGGCGGGCAGGCCGTTCAGCTCTTGCAAATCGAGCACCCGCGGATCAAAAATTATCTCCGCAGCTTTCAGGA
>WYBG01000010.1 GCA_011526015.1 Deltaproteobacteria bacterium
CTCGGCGCTCACCGTTGTTCCTCCAGCAACTGATCCCGCTTCAAGTTCCACTGCACCCAATCGGATTTGGCGTCTTCCTCCAGGTTGAATTCGGAACGCTGGAAAGTGCCGTTGGGGCGCACCAGAATTTGCTGCTGCGCCTTAACAATCTCCATCCAGGTCTCCACGGAAACTTCCTGGGGGCCGGAAACCTGCTGGGGAGGGGCAACCTGCTGCGGTTTTTGCACCCCCGGTTGCTGGGGCGTTGCCGCGCCCTGCTCCATGCCCGGGGAGTAGGGAGTGACGGCCACTTCGCCGTCATAAACCTTCACGTCCGTAGTGCTGTCCGGGTTGGCGTCCACCCGGTAAATCGTCCCCCGCACCGCAATCACCGCGGAGGGAGACTTCACCTTGAAAGAGCCGTCGTCGGTAAATATCTTCTTGATATTGTTCCAGACTTTACCCTGTTGAAGCGAGGATTCCGTTTTGACGCTTTTGCCGCTCATTTCCATGATTTCCAGGGTGAAGAGCGAATTAGCGTCAACCCGGATGACGTCGCCGGTTACCAGGGTAATCTCGCAGCGGCTCTCTTTTTTGGTCTCGATTTTATCGCCGGCAAAGAGATCTTTGTTAAAAGTGGCCATCGCCAATTCCGTGGTGCCGGCAGGGATAACAAATACTCGCCCCACGTAAAAAGAGATCTTTCCCACTGCCTCTTTGCCGGAAGCGGTGAAAGAAAGCAAGGTGAAGAACACCGGAATCAACAGCATCAGCCGTAGAATGTTGCGCATGGGTTTCTCCTGATTCATGGTTTTTAGTTCATACCGGCTGAGAATTGTAACGATTCAGCCCCAAAGTCACCAAGGTTTGAAGTATCTCAAAATTCTAAAAACACATTTCTCTTTAAGCCAACCCCGCGGCGTACGCCGCCCCTTCCCTGGGGCAAGGGGGGCAACGTTTAGGTGAAAGCCTGTTTGTGTTTCTTCGTCCCTTTGTGTCTTTGCGGCTGAATAGTTATTGAACATTCAGCTTAAAACTTCCATATCAAAAACCATAAAAAAGCCCGCGTTTTCCAACAGCGGGCTTTAAGGAACGTTTCCGTACACTTTTTTATTTTATCCGAACCATATCGCCGATCTTAAAACCGCTGCCGGAGACCACAATCGCCTTGCAGGCTTTTCCTTCCGCCATGTCCTGCACCACCTTGATCTTGCCGATCATACTCTCTTCGCTGCCCAGGGCCAGCCCGGTATCCGGGTCGATCAAATCCTCGCCTTTGGAATAGACCGCAAACTCCATTCCGGCTTGAACCCCGCCCTGGGAACCGGGTTTTAGAAACACGCTGCCGTCATCGTTCGCTTTGATGATTTTCCCCTGCCAGGGGATCTTCTCCATGGTCTTGTCGATAATTTTGACGCTCTTTTCCACGGATTCCCGGGCCGCCTTGCCCAGGATGGTTTGATCCCAGGTAGTAGGATTTCCGAAGTCGATCTGGTCGAAACTGACCGCATCGAGGCTCTTGGAGGACGCGGAGCCTTCCGCTTTTTCGGCCATAACGATTTCCCCGGTGGTGGTATTCACCAGGCGCACGTCCACCACGGAGCGCGCCTGCCGGGAGGAAAACCTGGCGCCAATGCCGGGGATAGACCCGCCCATGGATGATTGTTTCTCGCCAAATTCGGACACGCTGCCGGTCACCATCAATTCCACACCTAACAGTTTGCCCATTTGGGCAGCGCTTTGCGGGGTGACCGCCCCGCTGGCGCCCAATCCCTGTTCGGCGAGCACCTGGTCCAGTTCCTGGCGCTCCACCACGATGAATTTCTGGGTTTTCACCAGGCTGGTCACCAGCATGTCCGCCAGGCCGCGGCCGATGTTATGGCCATAGCCGGCGCGGTCTTCGAAATCGACCACGGCAATGCGTTTTTTCAAACCGGTTAAATCCTGCCCGAAGAGGCTGAGGGACAGAATGATCGCTAAAAAAATGCTCAATTTGTACTGATGATTCCAAGACATCCTTATTGCTCCGTTTGTATTAGATTCAGTTTAATGACCAGGTAATTTTGCGAAAAGTTCACCACCTGAACCCGGTAGGGGCTGAAATCCTTCCGGCCCAGCTCATCGGCTACCTGGCTGGCGTTTGCGCGCACGTCCAGGTCCAGCAGGGCGGTGCCGCCGGAATATTCCCGCTGGTAAACGTTCTGCACCCCGCGCACGTGGGTTTTCAACATGTCGCGGAATTTGGAAAGGTCCGCAAAGGAGGGAACTTCCATGACCCGCATCTGAATGGTGGTTCCGGAATAGACGTCCTGCTGCCATACTTTGAGGATCTTTGTGGTAAGATCATTCGCGGCAAGGTCTGCCGCCTTGGTGAGCGCCTGGGTTCCCCCGGTCACGTTATCGACGTGCACCGCGGGGGCCTGCTGGGAAGTCACCGCGATAATGGTCCCGTCGTCCGCCCGCACCGCCCGCAGGTTGAGAGTGGCCTGGCAGGATACCATGCCGGATTGCCGCAACACCGCCGGGCCGCCGGAGGCTTCCTTGGCGACCGCTTTGCCCATGATCAGCACTTCCGCGCCGCTTTCCCGGGCGATGCTCTCGGCGCTCCTGGTATCCCCGTCCAGGGCTGCTTGCACGGATTCCCGTTGCAGTTTGCGCAGCACCACCTCCTTGTCCACAAAAGTGAATCCTTTTTCCAGGAATTTGTTGGTCAATTGATTGGCGGTGGTGTTCAGGTCGTAATGGTCATAGTAGTAATGAGAGTCCATGTTCTTTTCATCGACCAGCACCATGATGCGCGGCTTGTTCTTTTGCTGGA
>WYBG01000555.1 GCA_011526015.1 Deltaproteobacteria bacterium
CCCAGCGTTTCCCGGCAATCAGCTCCGCTTTGCGCAGCTCCCACTTTTCTTTGGAGCCGGCCATTTTGCCGAAGGCTTTATCCAGCATCTCGCGCACCTTTTCCAGGCCGGCCACATAGACGTGGGTCCGGGGATCCATCACCATGCTCCAGACCTCTTCGGCGCGATGCCAGCAGTAAATACATCTTCACAAAGATGACAAAGTTCGCCGGAATAGGTAAAAAGGGTAGTAGCAAAATAAAAAACCGGAAAACGAAGGTTGCTAATATTTTCTGGTGGCACAGAAAGCAGCAATACTTCGATGTTTTTCTCTCAAGCCCATAGTTAAATAATTTCAGCAAATTTGTTTTCTGGGCAGACCAGTGCAGAATGTTATTCCTGATCGTATGCCGTTTAAGCTCGCGCATTGAGCATACGGCTGCGAGGAATAATTACTGAAATGGTGATGCTCTCATTGATTTGAAAAAAGATCGAGAGGAGAAAAAATGAAGCTACATATATCATTCTTTCTGATGATTTCGCTTTGGGTGGGATCCATTACCCTTAGCGCCCAAGAGGCGAATAGAACGCCGGTATTTCCTTATGGAAGCGAATCAGATTTTGGGTTAATGAATCGAACGGCTGATCGCGCTCCTACATTGAGCTATCCCCTGGAGAGTGCTCTCGGAAATGAATTATACGTTAAAACCGCCGCAGATTGGCTTGTTTCTCAACAGGATGTATCCGGGGGCTTTCCCTGGACCGTCGGCGGCGCTATTACCAGCAACACCCAGGGACCGACTGCCAGGGGGCTGCTCCTGGCCTACCAACTTACCAACAATCCTGCGTATCTGAATGCAGCGGTGGCGAACGGCGATTATTTGGTGCCTACCTATCCGAGAACCTATACCGACGGCGATCCCCGGTTTGCTACCCACGACCCGCTCTTTTTGGAACAATTGAGCGCAGTAACCGCTGACCCTCAATACGCCAATTTTGTGCAAACGTACTTTTGGGACAAGCTGAGCGGCGGAACTTATGGAGAAACAAATGATCAGGATGCCGCCGAATTTGCAGCTTCGGTGGTAGATACCCGCAACGGCTGGGGCCAGGTGGCGCTCTCGCCCTGGGACCTCAGCGCTACTGCGATTGCTGCGCATATCGCGGGGGAAACCGCCATCCGCGATGCCATCATGGGCGAGGTTTTGCGCGGGTTAGAATTGACCACCGCCGGCGCGAGCTTCGACGTTACCGGGATGACCGGGGCAATTTGGGCCTCGGCAGAAACCGGCATCGACCTGGATCCTACCGCCGGCGCGTATGCCTCGGCCAATTCCACTGCCGATTTGGTGACGATTCTGACAGGATGGACCCTCACTTCCAATAACGGCGCCTGGCTATGGGGCTCCGGGGCCGACCCCAATGACCCAACTAATGGAAACGTGCAAAATACCGCTTATGCAGTGTTAGCGTTGAACGCTTACGACCGGGCTACTTATCTTGAGCGGATTGGAAAAGGCGTTGCTTTCATCAAAGGGTTGGAAGAGTCCACCGGCGAAATCCTGACCTCTCCCGGCGCCTCTTCCGGTTCCGCCGGCGGAGTGGAAGTTCAAGGGGAAGCATTGGCAGCGATGTGCGATGCGGCCTCCTCGGACACTTACGTTGATGCAAGCTGGAGCGGGTCTTCGCCCGGCGACGTGGTGAGCGGCAAAATATTCGGCTTCGATGCCTTTTCCACCATCGTCGGCGGCATGGACGGGGTTTCTTCCAGCACGGTTCACGTCGCAGCGGGGAACTATACCGAGCAAGGCCAGATCGTTATCGCGCGGGATTTAGCCATCGTGGGCGCCGGCGCTGCAAGCACCACTATCCTCCCCTCGCAGAATACCGGTTCTTCCGGCGACGACCGGGGATGGTTCCTGGTGAACGACGGGGTCAAATTCGATTTGAGCCACGTAACCCTGGATGGTTCCGGATACCTGGTCTATCAAGGGATTCGCCATAAAGGATATGGAACGATCGACAACTGTGCATTTACGGGGATAAAGTACAACGAAAGCGGGCCGACCTACGCCGGCGTCGCTATTGCGGCATTCGGATCCCCGGCGATGAACGTCGATGTAACCAATTCTACGTTCTCGGAAATCGGTAGAGTCGGGGTGCTCTTTTTTGGGAACGGCATTAGCGGATCGACCTATAGCGGCAATACCTACACCGGAAAAGGCGCCGGAGACTGGCTGGATTACGCGGTTGAGGTTGGTGCCGGCGCCGTGGTGGATATTACCGATAATGACATCTCCGGGAATCTTGGGGTTGCCAGCTCCGATGGTTCTACCTCCGCGGGTATTCTGGTAACAACTTATTACGGAGCAGGAAGCACGGCGAATATCACCGGAAGTACCATCACCGGAAATACCACCGGAATTGCGGTGGGTTACGATGGAAGCGACGCAAGCACGGTAATCGCGCACAATAATCTTATCAGCGGAAATAGCAGTCATGGTGTTTCTTCCACCGCCGCCACCGTGGATGCAACGGACAACTGGTGGGGAGACGCGAGCGGTCCGTATCACGCGACCGGCAACCCTTCCGGCACTGGGAACGCGGTGAGCGACAACGTTGACTTCGATCCCTGGACCGGCAAAGCCGAGACTGTCGATTGCACCGATCCGGCCACCAACTACGACTTCAGCAACTCCGGGGTCACCCTGAACTTTTCCGCCCTGCCCCAGGGCGGCGGGGAAGTAACCATCCGCCGCTACCCGGAAGCCCCCACCGGCTACGGAAACCCGCCCGGGGGAGCCAGCTTCCTGCCCCTGTGGCTGGATATTTCCTCTACGGAACTGACCAACTACTCCTTCAACGTCACCATTACCGTGGACGTCAGCGGCATCCCCGGCTTCGGCAGCAGCAGCCAGGTGATGTATTACAACAGCAGCACCGGCAGTTGGGTGGCCATCGGGGGAAGCTATAACGCCCTGGCGGAAACCTTCACCTTCACCACCAACCACTTCACTCCCTACGCCTACGTCAACACCCCGGCCACGGCTTATGATATTTTCCTGAGCCAGAACGCCGCAGTGCCCACCCTGCCCTCGGAAATCTATCCTTCCGACGACGCCGGCACCTACGGAACCGGAGACTGGGCCTGGGACGTGCAGGCCTTCTCGGTGTATATCGTGCCGGAAGCCGGCTCGGCGTTCATGGGCTGCGATATTACCATCCAATGGGATAACAGCAAGATCGACCTGACCGCGGTGGTGGAAGGCGACATCTGGGCGGCCAGCCCCTACAATTTCTACACCCTTCCCGGCAGCAATTTCGACCTGACCAACACCCTGCGCATCAACGCCAGCAACCTGGCCGTGCCCCCGGCGAACGTGAGCGCCGACGGCAACCTTTACATCGCCCGGCTGGATTTTTCGATTGACACCCCGGGGATGAGCCAGATCGACCTGGTGAGCATGGATTTCCGGGATAAAGACAACCTGGGAGTCTATGTAACCGCCAACAACGCGGTAACGAAGATGTACCTGGGCGACGTGCACAACGGGGTTGACGGAACCAGCGGGGATGGCGAGATAGATTTCGACGACCTGCTGCCCTTCTCCTTAGCCTACTGGTCCACCACCACGGGGTGGAGCGGCACGGAGTGGCTGCCTTCGGGCACCGCGTACAAGCGCAAATACGACGTGGGTCCCACCGCCGCCCCGGGTTACGTTTATACCCAGCCGCAGCCGGATAACGAGATCGAGTTCGAAGATTTGATGATATTCTCGATCAGCTACGGGTTGAGCCAGGGCGGGATATATCCCAAGGCGCTGCCTTCCGCGCCCATCGTAGTGGATGCGCAATGGCCCGCGGGAGCGG
>WYBG01000556.1 GCA_011526015.1 Deltaproteobacteria bacterium
AGTGTTGCTGGTCTAAATTACCTTGTTTCTACCATGGAAACTGTCCAAAATCGCAGAAAATTGGTCTAAAAATCGACTTTTTTCTCCTGGAATCCATTAGCAACACTCAACAGGGAGACTACCCGTTATTAGACTTTACTGGAAAGAAAGATTTCGACAGGATAACAGGATGAAACAGGATAACACACCCAAAACTCAATGATTCTTAATCCAGTAAATCTTGTTAATCCTATCAAAAAAAAAATCCTGCAAAGTCTATTCCTTGAGAGGAAACGCTTTCTGCACCGTGTAAATTGCGCCCCGGGGGGTGAGGTCGCTTTTCATCACCAGCACCTGGCCGGCGGCGAATTCGACCTCCGGGAAGGGGTATTCCATAAAGGTTTTGGAAACCGTTTCGATGTTTTTCATCCCCTTCACTCTCCCGACCGTTAAATGGGGTTTGAAGCCCCGCTCCTCTTTTGGGAAGCCGGCGAGGTGCAACTCTTCCTCGATTTTTCTTTGCAGGACCATTAAATGATCGCCGCCCGGCTCCGCCAATCCCACCCAGAATACCCGCGGGCGCTGCAAAGATGGGAACGCACCTTTGCTTCCGGCTTTCAGGGAAAAGGGGGGTATTCCGTTTGCCGCCCGCTCCACGGCGGCAATTACTTCCTGCACCTGTGCCGGGGTAATCTCTCCCAAAAATTTCAGGGTAACGTGAATGGATTGGGGGTCCACCCAGCGCACCTCCCCTGGGAGTTTGCGCATGTTGCGCGCCAGCGCCTCGAAGGCGGCTTCCAATTCGGGAGAAATTTTGATGGCGACGAAGGTTCTGATGGCGGGCATGTTGTAACCTTGGATAGTGCTCAAAAAGAGTATGGTGTCGTATAAATTGGAGTAACGAATGGTTAAATGGTCATATTTCTATTAAACCATTCAACCGGGTGACCATCACTCCATCACTTTCTATAACTTCACAGCAGGGTGAATATATGAAACAGATATCAACCTGAACAAGTATGATGATGAAATTTCACGGGGTGTGCTGAATTATTTTGCCACTCAGTGGAAATATCGTCAATGGAGTTGATTTTAGCAGCAGACGCGGATATATTGTTTTGTTTTTCTCCTATGCGCCGGGAGGGCTGTTCCACAGCAGGTTTAATGCAGTAATTTTGTGGTGTGTAAAACCTGGCGCGAAAAGTATAATCCGTGAGCAAAATAAATCCAAAATCCATAGAGAAGTTTATGCCCTCACAAAATCCCTACCAGGCGCTTTTATCCATCAGCGAGCAAATCAACGCCGTGCACGATACCTCCACGTTGTTCGACCGCATTATGGACATCGCCATGGAAACGTTGAAGGCGGAACGGGGGTTCATCCTCCTGAAATCCCTCAGCGGGAAGGCCGAATTCGAGGCCGTGACCGCCCGGAATATCAGCAAGGAGACGATTTCCTCCATCCGGGAGCTGTCCAGCAGCGTGGTGAACCAGGTGCTGGAGAAAGGAGAGCCGGTGCTGACCATGGATGCCCAGGCAGATCAGCGTTTTTCCGGGGCGGAAAGCGTGCTGCTGCAAAATATCCGCTCCGTGGTGTGCACCCCATTGCTGCGCCAGAATGAGCTGATCGGGGCAATTTATATGGATAACCGCGCCGGCGCCGGGCATTTCGATGAAGAGAGCGTGCGCTTTCTGCAAGCCTTTGCCGGGCAGGCCGCCATCGCCATCGAGAACGCCCGGCTGTTCGAGAAATTGCAATCGGAAAACCAGCGTTTGAAGCAGCAGATTTCGCTCAACACTATCTTCCCGGAGATCATCGGGACAAGCGCCCCCATCGTACACATCCTGGAAATGGTGCGCGACGTGGCCGGTTCCACGGCCACGGTGCTGATCGAAGGGGAAAGCGGCACCGGCAAGGAGCTGGTCGCAAGGGCGCTGCACTATCACTCTCCCCGAAAGGAGAATCTCTTCATCCCGATTTTCTGCGGCAGCCTCTCGGAAAATTTGTTAGAGAGCGAGCTTTTCGGCCACAAAAAAGGCGCTTTTACCGGGGCCATCGAAAACAAAACCGGCCTCTTCGAGCAGGCGCACCAGGGCACCCTGTTTCTCGATGAAATCGCGGACGTCAACAAGAACATCCAGACCAAGCTGCTGCGGGTGCTGCAGGAAGGGGAGATCAAGCGGGTGGGCGAGACCGCCATCCGCAACGTGGACGTACGGATTATCTCCGCGGCCAATAAGGATCTCTGGCAGGAGGTGCAGACGGGAAATTTCCGGGAAGACCTCTATTACCGCCTGAACGTCATCAATATCAAAATGCCCCCGCTGCGGGAACGGAAGGATGACATTCCCCTGCTGGCGGAGCATTTTTTGCAAAAATTCGCCTTGCAGAACAAGAAAAAAATCAGCGGGTTCACCATGGAGGCGCTGGAATTGCTCAAAAGTTATCACTGGCCGGGGAACATCCGGGAGCTGGAAAATTCCATCGAGCGGGCGGTGATCCTGGCCCGGGAGCCGAAAATTCCCGCCGGCCTGTTCAATTTGCACCGCCCCCGCCCGGAATCCGACCTGGCCGGCAAACCGCTGCAGGAGATCGAGAAATACGCCATCCTGAAAACCTTAGAGTTGACCGGGAATAATCGCACCAAAACCGCCCAGATGCTGGACGTTTCCCGCCGCTGGCTGCAATACCGTCTGAAAGAGTGGGGGATTGGGGAGGAGCAGGAGCAGTAGGCAGGGACAGGGTAAAATTGCCAATTAGCAATTGCCAATTACAGGGGCAGGAGGGAGTTAGGGGTAAAATTGCCTACTGCCCCTCCCCTACCTACTACTCCCTTTTCGCCATTAGAATTGGAAACCGATGAAGATCGAAGGCTACGAAATCCTCAAAGAGATCAGCCGGGGGCCGATTACCACGGTATTCCTGGGGAAGCAGTTGGCGTTGGAACGCCTGGTGCTCATCAAGCTGCTGAACGCCCAGTGGCAGCGAGAGGCGGACCTGATCGAGCGTTTTCGCCGCGAAGCAATTATATGCGCCCGCCTGAAGCATCCCAATATTGTCAATATCCATGACGTCGGCACTGCTTCCGACAACCTCTACCTGGTAATCGAATATATCGAAGGGGAGGATTTAGGGCAGTTTCTGAAACGGCATCACCCCTTGCCGGTTGAGCTGGCGCTGTTCATCAGCAGAGAGCTGATTGCCGGGCTGGC
>WYBG01000557.1 GCA_011526015.1 Deltaproteobacteria bacterium
AGGAAATTGCCTGATGCCCCCTCTCAAAATCTGTTTCGTCTCCTCGGAAGTGGTTCCCTTTGTGAAAGCCGGCGGGCTGGGGGACGTCTCCGGCGCGCTGGGAAAATATCTCAGCCTGAAAGGGCACAATATCCGGGTGTTCATGCCCTATTATTCCATCATTGATACCCGCAGCCAGCCGGTTTCCGTGGTGGAGTTTCTGCAAAACGTGCCGGTGCACTTCGGCGGGTTTACCCTCTATTTCACCGCCCTCACCGCCAAATTGCCGGATTCCAACTGCGAAGTCTATTTCATCCACTGCGAGGGACTTTACAATCGCAGTAAGATATACACCGATGAGGGCGACGAATACCTGCGCTTTGCCCTGCTCTCCCGCGCCGCCATCGAGTGCTGCCAGCGCATGGGCTGGGGGCCGGATATTTTCCACTGCAACGACTGGCAAACCGCGCTCATCCCGCTGTATTTAAAAACGATTTACCAGTGGGACGGCCTGTTCAAGCAATCCAAAACCGTGCTGACCATCCACAATATCGGCTACCAGGGCGTTTTTTCTTCCGACGCGGTGGACAAGCTGATGTTAGGCGGTTACCGCCACATGCTGCCCGCGGAGGATTTGGGGGCGGGTATGATCAATTATATGAAACTGGGCATCATCTACACCGACCTGATCACCACCGTCAGTCCCACCTACGCGCAGGAGATCCAGACCGAGGAGTACGGCTCCGGATTGCAGCAGATGCTGGAATACCGCAAATATCGCCTGGTGGGCATTCTGAACGGGGTGGATTATCATGAATGGAGCCCGGAAAACGACTCCTACATTCCCTACAAATATTCGATTGAGGATCTTTCCGGCAAGGAGAAGAACAAAAAAGCCCTGTTAGAGCGGATGGATTTGCCCTACGATTCCAACGCGCCGGTGTACGGGATTATTTCCCGCCTGACCTGGCAAAAAGGATTCGAGCTTCTCTACGAAGTGCTGGAGGATGTTTTATCCAATTACGACCTGCGCTTCGTGGTGCTGGGCAGCGGGGAATGGAAGTACACCCAGTTTTTCCAAAACGCCCGGGACCGGTTTCCCGGCAAGCTGGCGTTTTATGACGGCTACCACATCGAGCTTTCCCACTGGATCGAGGCCGGCAGCGACATGTTCGTGATGCCCTCCCGCTACGAACCCTGCGGCCTGAACCAGATTTACAGCCTGAAATACGGTACCGTACCCATCGTGCGCAAAACCGGCGGTTTAGCCGATACGGTGCAGCTGTACGACTGGGTGACCCAGGCCGGCACCGGCTTCGTGTTCGAATACTTCAACGACGACAGCCTGCGCTGGGCGATTGACTACGCCTTCAACACCTTTCAGAATAAAGAAGCCTGGCAGAAGATCATGCACAACGGCATGAAGCTGAATTTTTCCTGGGAGGTGCAGGTGGAGAAGTATATCGAGCTGTATGAGCGATTGCTGGGATGGTAGGAGCGAATCCGCAATCAGCCGTCGGGTAAGCCGGCGTTGCAGGCCTTTTTCGGAGAACCGGCCCGATCCGGCGTTCATGCAGAAGTTATCGGTAAGGATACTCCAATCTAATTTTTCACCCGCATGGCATTAAAAATAGCGGCTAAAGCAACCCCCATATCGCCGAAAACCGCCTCCCACATAGTGGCCACGCCCATCACGCCCAGGATGATAAACAGCAATTTTACGCCCAGGGCGAAGATAATATTCTGCCAGACTATTTTTCGGGTTTTCCCGGCCACCTCAACGGCGGTAACTACCTTAGAAGGATGATCGGACATAAGCACCACGTCGGCAGTTTCGATGGCGGCGGCGGAGCCTAAAGCGCCCATGGCAATCCCGACATCCGCGCGGGCCAGCACCGGGGCGTCGTTGATCCCGTCGCCAACAAACGCTACCTTGCCCGGCTTGTTTTCGGCCATGATCCGTTCCAGATGGCTTACTTTGTCTTGCGGCAACAACTCGTAAAAATACCGGCTGATTTTCAGTTTCCTGGCCACCGCTTCAGCGACGGTTTTGTTGTCGCCGGTTAACATCACTGTTTTAATGTTCCTGGCGTTTAGTTTTTCAACGGCTTTCGGCGCATCCTCCTTCAATTGGTCGGAAATAATAATGTAACCGGCGTAGGTATGATCCACTGCCAGATGAACCACCGTTCCTTCTATATTGCACCTGGGATGAGCGATATTTTCCCGGTGCAATAAGCGGTCATTGCCCACGGCTATGACCTGACCGCTCACCCTGGCGATAATGCCATGCCCGGAAATCTCATTTATTTCCTCCACCCCGGAAAGATTCACCTTCTGAGCATAGGCATCTAAAATAGCTGTGGCGATGGGGTGATTGGAATTGGCTTCGGCAAGGGCGGCATATTGTAACACTTGCGCTTCAGAGAATCCGTTTTCGGTAACAATCTGAGAGACTCGAAATTCGCCTTTGGTGAGCGTACCGGTCTTGTCGAACACCACCGCTTTGAGCTGATAGAGCGCATCGAGATAGTTGGAGCCTTTTACCAAAATTCCTTTCTTTGCAGCGCCGCCGATTCCGCCAAAATAGCCCAACGGTATGCTAATCACCAAAGCGCAGGGGCAGGAGATCACCAGAACCACCAGCGCGCGGTAAATCCAGTCCGCGAAGGTAGCGCCGGTGATAAATAGAGGCGGAATAATAGCCAGGGCCAGCGCACTAAAAACGACTACCGGTGTGTAATATCTGGCAAAAGTGGTAATAAATTTTTCCGTCTCGGCTTTTTTACTGGCCGCATTTTCAACCAACTCCAAAATCCTGGCAATGGATGATTCCCGGTAGGGTTTGGTCACTTTGACGGTTAACACCCCGGACTGGTTAATCATTCCCGATAGCACCGTGTCATTGGGACGTACTCTTGCGGGCACAGATTCGCCAGTCAACGCCGATGTGTCCACAAAAGACTGCCCCTCCACGACTTCCCCGTCGAGCGGGATTTTTTCGCCAGCTTTTACCACAATGGTCTGTCCGACGCTTACAGTTTCCGGGGCCACCTGCTGAAGTTCCCCGTTCAATTTTAGATTGGCGTAATCCGGCTTTAATGCTAGAAGGGACTGAACCGATTTTCGGGAACGATTAACTGCTAAATCCTGGAAAAATTCACCGACCACGTAAAACAGCATCACCGCTACCGCCTCCGGCATCTCGTCAATGGCAATGGCGCCCAGTGTAGCGATGGACATCAGGAACTGCTCGTCGAATACCCGCCCTTTGAAAATATTCCGGATGGCCGCCCAAATAACTTTGTAACCACTCAGGAGATAAGCGATTCCGTAAACCAGATACTCCCCGATCCGGAAAGGAGAATTATGGAGCTGATTTTCGAAGAGCAATCCGCCAATCAAGAACAGGATAGTTAAAAAAATCCGAATCAATTCCGCTTTGTTTTCCAACAACCCAGATTTAGAGACACCGACCGATGGCGTAGCGGTTTCCACAACCTCCACCTGGGGTTCCAACTCTTTGATCCTGGCCAGGGCTTTTTCGGGGTTAATGGTGTCCAACAGCAGGGTTGAGGCGGCAAAGTTCACGGAAACGAATTTAACCTCCTCAAGCCGGGCCAAGCCTTCTTCTATTTTGGCAGCGCAAGCGGCGCAATCCAGATTTTTTAAAGTATATTTTTGCATAGTTTTGCTTTCAGTTGATGTCTAAGAGCAAACAGCACCTTTTTGCAATGTTCCCGAAGCGCTAAATGGCTGATTATAACGCCGTCTCTCCCCGCTGTCCGGTGCGAATTTTCACCACTTCTTCCACCGGAATAACAAAAATCTTCCCGTCCCCGGGGTTGCCGGTATGGGCGTTCTTTTGAATCGTTTCCACAACCTTTTCGACAAGCTCATCCGGCACCACGACTTCCAGCCTGGCTTTGGGAATGTACTCCACCAAATCGTCAACAATTTTATCACGGTCCTTGCCAAGAGGACTGCGGCCAAAACCGCG
>WYBG01000558.1 GCA_011526015.1 Deltaproteobacteria bacterium
GAATCCATATCCGCCAGGCCTCATGGATGCCCGATTAAACTTGTGCCCGCATGTTTTAAGCGGGTAGCGTTCGGGCATGACAAATTCAGCGAAATTGTTCCATTTGAAAAAAGTGCACGGTAATGAAACGCAACCCGGGTTAGATTCTTCATTCCGAAATTTGAGAGTATGCCCCTAACTTTTTCTTGTAACTGCCGCCATTTCTCCCCCGTGCAAACCAGTTGAGCTGGTTGAAGGGTACTTTTTTCATCTGCCCTCGCACCTGTTTTTCTCCCTCTATTGCTAAAAAAAATCGCTTTTTTAAAAAAATCCCCCATTGAGAATCTTGATTTATTCAAATAAATACACTACATTTGATGGCTATGCGCTAAAAACTTGTCAAGATAAAACCAGAGTCGGGGTATGAAAAACAACGGGAAAGAAATTCACTTAAAACATCTGAATGGCCAGCCAATCTTTCGGATCGGCTTGTTTGAAGGCCAGGAATTCGTCGATTTTCGGGTGTTGGGCAAGTTCTCGGTACGGAACGCCGGGGATGAGGAGGTGATTACCGGGATCGCCTCGGATTTGAAATGGCGGATCAAGATCAAAGAAAGCCGCGCCGGCAAAGACCGCTATTTCCTGGTATTGTACGAATCCTTCAACCCCAAATTGGCAGAAGAAAAGCTTAAAATTGCCCGGCAAATCGATCCCGAAGCGCAACTCCAGGTGCTGGGAGGGGACATTTACTTAGAGGGTCGCAAGGTCAATAACAACAGCAAATACATCATCACCGCGGGAAATTTTAGCTCGGAACTGGCGGCCCGCAGGGCCTTCAAACAATTCCAACCGGATTTTATTCCCTACGTGGAGAAAGAATCCCTGAAGGAGCCGGGCGGCCAGTTAGAAGTATTTGACGCCGAATATGATAAATCCGCGGAAGTGACCGACGTGGTGCGCATCGTTCCCCAGGACGTGGAAACCAGGATCAAAATTTTCGGGGTTCGCGGTTTTAACGAGCTGCTTCAGAAGGATCATTTTTCCGACCAGGTGTTCAACAGCACCATCGAGTTTCGATTCGACGTGCAGGGAAACCTGATGGCTATCAGCGAAATTCCCCTGGAGCCCTATTTGAAACGGGTCATCTATTCCGAAATCGGGGGTAACCTGCCCCTCGAATTTGCCAAAAGCCTGGCTATCGTGGCCCGCAGCGAAGCCATGGCGCGCATCAACCACAAGCGCTTAGGCGATCCCTATGATTATGACAGCAGCGGGCGAACCTTGCGCTATTTCGGGGATGATTTTGGAGATGAAACCATCGCCCGGGCGGTAGAAATGACCGCCGGCCAGGTCATTTTTGCGGAAGATTTCATTCGCGATACCCCCTTCCACCTCATCTGCGGCGGGCATACCGAAGACGCCTTTGGCGACCAGGGCAATGGCGAAGAGCCGGTTTTTGTGGGTAAATATGATTGGAAAAAGGTACCTGCTGATTTTACCAGCCTGCAAAATGAATCCATGGTGGAAGAGTGGATCCACTCCCGCCCGGAAACCTGGTGCAACCTTAAAGGACGCCAGCTTCCCGAAGCCCTGGAACGGGTTAAAAAGTATTTCCGTTGGGAAGTGGATTACTCCCGGCGGGAACTGGAAGAAATTCTGCGCAAGAAGACCGGGGAAGACCTCGGGATCCTGTTCGAGATTATCCCGATTACCCGGGGGCACTCCGGGCGGCTGAAAGAAATAGAACTGATCGGCAGCCTTAAAAATTACCGGATTCGCGGGGAACTGAACATCCGCGAGGCGCTCGCCTATGATTACCTGCCCAGTTCCTGCTTTTTGGTGGAACGGGAACTGGATGAAACCGGCACCCCCATTTCATTCATCTTCGTGGGAGCCGGCCACGGGCACGGGGTGGGAATGTGCAAAACCGGGGCGGCGGTAATGGCCATGGAAAAATTCACCTCCCAACAGATTCTGGACCACTATTTCCAGGCCTGCCAGATTCGCTCTATTTACGAGATCGATATGAAGTGAAAAAGGAGTGCAAATTTTAATTTGCAATAGAAATCAGAAATATCCGGAGAACAAAAAATGATAGATGACATTGTAAACCGTTTGGAAAAGTCGCGGGAAAAGTTGGAAAACCTTCGGGGGTATCTTTGATATCGAATCCCTGGATAAAGAAGTAACTGCTTTAGAAGAAAAAACCGCCCGGCCCGATTTTTGGCAGCATCCCGAAGAAGCCCAGAAAACCCTTAAACTCCTGAATCAAAAAAAAGAGCGTTTAGACGATTGGAGAAGCCATTACCGGCAGTTGGAAGACCAGGAATTGATGCTGGAAATGGCCCGGGAGGCTGACGACCAGGCTGTGCTGGCGGAATTGGAGGAAGAAAGCCGGAGCCTGGCCGATTCCGTGGAAGACCTGGAACTGCGCGGGCTGCTCTCCCAACTGGAGGACCATAAAAACGCCATTTTATCCATTCACCCCGGGGCCGGGGGAACGGAAAGCCAGGATTGGGCGCAAATGTTGATGCGCATGTTCCTGCGCTGGGCGGAACGGCACGATTTTAAAACCTCGGTGATGGACCTGCTACCGGGAGAAGAAGCGGGCATCAAGAGCGTTACCATCGAGGTCAACGGGGCCTACGCGTTCGGGTATTTGAAATCGGAAATCGGGGTTCACCGGTTGGTGCGCATCTCTCCCTTTGACTCCAACGGGCGGCGGCACACTTCCTTCGCCTCGGTGTTCGTGCTCCCGGAGGTGGAAGAAGAAGAAGATATCGATATTAACCCCAACGATCTGCGCATCGACACCTTCCGCGCCAGCGGGGCCGGGGGGCAGCACGTCAACCGCACCGATTCCGCGGTGCGCATCACCCACATTCCCACCGGCATCGTGGTAAGCTGCCAGAACGAGCGCTCCCAGCACAAAAACAAAGCCAACGCCATGAAGATCCTCTACGCCCGTCTCTACCAGCGCAGGAAGGAGGAAGAGCGCGCCAGGCGCCAGAAATTCGAGGACAGCAAAACCGACATCGCCTGGGGCAACCAGATTCGCTCCTACGTCTTCCACCCCTACAGCCTGGTGAAAGACCACCGCACCGAACACGAAACCGGCAACGTTCAGCGGGTTATGGACGGGGAGTTCGACGATTTCATCTACGCCTATTTGCTGAAAGCGCCGGAGTTGAACGGGGTGAAGGGGTAAGATTCCCGCCAGCATAAAGTTGTAATAAAGATGATAAAAAAGGCAGTAGCGCAAAAGTAACCCTGTTAAGGATTAGAAAACAGTTGTATGCGCACCCAGGAACTGAGATATTTTATAGACTCCCGCTTTCGCGGGAGTGACATGAAAAGCACGTAAATTGTCA
>WYBG01000085.1 GCA_011526015.1 Deltaproteobacteria bacterium
ATGACCCCGGCAATTTTCCCGCGGGTGCTGCCGAAGGCCGTCCCGCCCAACGCCAGCAACAGAAGAAGACATGATAGTCGAAAGAGCTTCATAATAATCCGTTTTGCTTGGTGTTATGGTGCGCCGCTGTTCGGGTGTTATAGTGTTCAGGTGTTCGGGTATTCATGTGCAAAGCTGCCAATACACCCGAAAACCTGAACACTTGAACACTTCCTCTAACGCACCAGGAGCATCTTTTTGGCAGACTGGAATTCTCCCGCGCTGATGCGGTAAAAATATACCCCCGCGGGAACGTCGCGGCCCAGGTTGTCTTCCCCATCCCATTGAACCTGCTGCACGCCGGGCGCAAACCGTTGCGCCGCCAAATCCCGCACCTTCTGCCCCAGGCTGTTAAAAACCGCCAGGTTTACCACTTCCGCAGCGGGCAGGTAGAACGCGATGGTGGTGCTGGGGTTGAAGGGATTGGGATAGTTTTGATAGAGGATAAAATCGCTAACCAGCTCCGGGTTGACGCCGTCTCCGATAGCGGATACGCTGGTCACGGTAATATCATCGATATGGAGGTAATAGGTTGTCAGCGTATCCGTTCCAAAAAGATAGGTCCCGATAAACCCGGTGGAATAAGTATCATCCGTGTAAGGGCCGCCGGGCAATTCGTTATCGTCAAAGAACAGGCGGAACTGGTTGCCCACCACTTCCACGGCCATTTTGTGCCAGCCGGGCTGGGTGGGAAGCCCGCCGGGAACCTGGGCGGAGTTCCAGTCCCGGATCACTGTCGGGGTAGTCACGTCGCGTTTGCGGAAGCGCAGCCGGGTGGGGCCAAACGAGGGATTTAGCTGGGCGACAAAGTTGTACCCCCGGCTCACGTTAGAGGAGTCCACCCGGAACTCGATGCCATAGTAAAACGCCGAATCCGGGCGCAGGAATACCATGGCCTCGAAGTAAAAATCACTCCAGGCGGGATCGCCGGAGAGGGCGCTGCTGGCGCTCCTGGATATATCATTGCCCAGCCGGCCTACCCAGCCGTCGCCGCTTGGATTGCCGGGGTAAGCGACCGCTTCCATATTATTGCTGTTCCCGCTGAACCCGGCATACCAGGGATTTTGGAGCGTACCGTTGGCAAAGGTTTCCGTGTACAGGGTGGTTTGGCCCGTTGCCAGGCTGAGCAACAGCATCAATAAGCCTATTCCCAAAAGCAACTTTTTCATTCGAACCTCCATTTAGAATTAAGCAGTGAACGTCCTCCAGACCTGATCATTGCGAACCCTCTTCCATGAAGTTTGCGGCTAATTTACGATGAATAGAACGCCGCTCTCGAAAAAATTATCCGGTCTTGGATATTTCTTTGCCGGAAAAAAAACAATCCGATTCGCAGAGCCGGCATTCGGCAACGGATTGGCATTGGTATTTGAATTGCCGAAACCCCAGGCGAAAATTGAGCACTTCCGGTTTTTCCGATAGATAATAGCCCATGAAGCAAATCAGTTTTTCCCCGGTCTCGTTGCTGAGCAGGTGCTCGATTTTGCAGGCGTCCAGTTCCGCAACCTCCGCGGGAAGCTGCAATACCTCGCTGAAAAACCGCTTTACGATGTGGCGCTTGCTCAAAGCGGAGTTGACCAGCTGCTGCCCCTGCTCGGTAAGGTGATAAAATTTGTTTTCGTCTTCGGTGAGATAGTTTTTGTCTCTCAGCTTGGTGAGCGTGATGGAGACGCTGCCCCGGGTAATGTTCAAATAATTGGCAATGTCGATTCCCCGGGCATAGCCGTTCTTTTTATGAAGGTGATAGACCGCCATCAGGTGATGAATGCTGCTGTGGCTGGGCTCGGTTTCATCGAATTTTTTCCAGATGTCTTTCATTTCGTTTGACCGCCAAAACTTTTGTTTTATTAATAAAACATTGAATGTTAGCGATAGAAACGCTGAAAATCAATAGAGAGCGGAGAAGAAAAAAATTATCAAACAAGAATAATTATTGAATATTCTCTCTTAATTCCGGCTTTTTTCTGCTCGCTTCCTCCCGGCATATTGACTTATTTGATGAAATTGGCGATATTGACCTAAAATCTCTAACGTGGGAACAATGGAAACAAAACCGATAATATTTGATTTGTGAAATGACGCGATGGAAACCGGATCGTTCTATTCCCCGGTTTCCCGCCCGATCGGTAATCCGTCACGGAGGAAATTATGAACGCCAAACGCGGAATATTTATATCCATTATTTTCATAATGGCCATTTTCAAAGCCCTTTCCGCACAGGATACCGGCATCGCCAATCCTAAAATTGTGGGGATGGAAACGGATCGCTGGCCGGAGTTCAACCTCTTCATCTATGCAGATAACTTGCAGGAGTTTAGCGCGGAAGAGGTGGCTCAATGGGAGGCAGACATTCAATGGGCCGGCCAGAAATGCCTCCTGGAAAGCTCCATCAAAGAATCCGGGGAGAGCGGAACGCCCCTTCAATTGCTGCTGCTGATCGACAATAGTTCCTCGATGAGCGGTAAGTTCGCGTATATCGAACAAGCCTACAAAATTTTTATCGACGGCCTGCGCAAAAATTCCCGGGTAAGTATTATCCGCTTTCAAGACCGGTCATCCCAGCAGCCCTGGGGATCGCATCTCCTGGCGCAGTCCTCCACTTCGCGTTACTATCTGAAACAGCAGGATATCTTTTCCTCGCTCACTCCCAAGACCTATCTCTACGACGGCGTCTATCAAGCCCTGCTTTATTTCGATATTGTTTCCGGGGGAGGGCAGAAATCTATTGTGGTGTTTACCGACGGGGCCGACGTGGGCAGCACCATCACCTGGAAAGCGCTCCAGCAACGGGCCGTGGATAGCGGCATTCCTCTCTTTTTCGTCGATTTCAGCAGACCCAATGAAAGGAATAAAGACGCCAATAACCTTTCCCGGGACACCTACGGATTTTACGGCGCTTCCGCCAATCCCCGGGAGCTTACCGACCTTTACTTTGACATTCTCCGCAAAATCAATACCCAATGGGTGCTAAAGGCTGCTTACCCGTTAAGCGAATCGCAGGTTCCAGCCGAGGGGGAAATAACGGTTCGAGTACCGGGAAAAGAGGCAGTTCAGAGCATCGCCAGAACGGTTAAAATCTCCCCCGAAAAATTTGCCAAACTGCGATACCTGAAGGCGCTGCAAAGTGAGACCTCCCTGGCTTTACCCTCTCCGGAGGAGGCGAATCGTTGGGGGATTTACCAGGATGATTGCTGGGCCGCCCTGGCAAGCGCCGCGACTGAGCAGGGGAACCCCGAGGTTGCGGAGGGAGCGATCGCGGCATTGGAGAAGTCCGAAAACGTCTTTAGCAAGCAAAGAGCTTTTCTGGCAAAAATTGCCCGCGCCGAGAAGGAGAACAGCCCGGAATTAGGCAAGGTGTATCTCTCCTATATTAACACCTTCAAGGATGGGGTCTTATCCGATGAGATACAGTGGAAACTGGTCAACTGGCACGTTTCCCGCTCCGAAGAAGAGCAGGCGCGGCAGTGGGCGATTCGCTTACTGAAAGGCTCTCCCTGGAGCCGCTACGGAGACGACGCCTTGATGGTTTTGGCCCAATATGAACAAGACCACAACCGCCCGCCGATAGCGGAAACCCTGTATCTGGAGGTCAAGCAGTTCTATCGCGAAGGCGACCGCTACGGCGAATCCCTGCTGAAATTATCGGAATTGTACATTTCCGGGGGCGTCCCGGAAAAGGCGGAAGAGTTCTTGTTGTCGGTGGAAAAGGAATTCCCCACCCTGCGAGAGGGGGGACAACTCTATAATCAATTGATACTTGCGCAAACGTTGCAAAACAAATACCTGGCGGCAGCCAAAACCGTTGACCAGTTTTCCCAGAGAATGCCGGAATCCCCCGAATTGGCCCGGGCGAGGTTGATGCAGGGTTCGGTGTATTGGAAAAATTTACACCAGCCGGAGAAAGCAAAGGAGATCTATGAAAGTCTGTTGCAGCAGGAGAATCTCGACCCGGCTTTGATGGCAGAAGTGCAGCAACAGTACCAAATGGTGCAGTACGAACTTTCCCCGGAGCAGGCCATCCGGAACCGGCCGCCCACCGACGCCGTTTTAGTCGGGTTAATGAACCAACACAATTGGGAGGCAGATCCCGATTTACCGGAAAAATTTTTAGCGGAAGCCGCGCGCCTCATTCAAGAGGGCAACTATGAAGCTGCGTTGGGGATTACCCGGGCGGTTTCGGTACAGTACCCGGTCATCGGCCTGGGGGACCTGGCGCTGCTGATGAGCGCGACGGTTTATAACCTCCAGGACAGCGTTCAGGCGCAGGTGGGAGCGCTGCGCTCCATTCCTGAACAATATCCCGCTTCCTCCCTGGCGCTGACGGCCAAACATCATATCGCAAGAATTGCTGCCCGGGGGGAAAACCAGCGCGATGCCTTAATCCTCTATGAAGAACTGCTGGCGGAAGCCCGGCCGGATTACGCCGGGCTGGATTCCGCCCGCGCGGAGTATGATCACCTGCGCACCATAGCCCTGGTATTTGTCAGCGGTGAGGTGCAGGGGATTTCGCGCGATAGAATCGCGGAAGTAGGTATTGTCGTGCATGAACTGCTTTCCCAGGAAGTGGTCGCCAAGGTTCAACCGGATACCCGGGCCATTTATACCGTTGGCCTGGCGCTGGGGAGTCAATACACCATGATCGCCAGCGCCGCGGGGTTCCTGCCTTTGACCCTGGATCTGGATTTCCGGGAAGTTCTGGCCGGCCAGAGCATCACCAGGAACCTGTTGCTGACCCCCATCGCTAAAGGATCGCGAGTAACCCTGAATAATGTCATGTTCGACCTGGGCAGCAGCGATTTACGCGAGGGGTCGATGCCCACCCTGGACGAAATGGTACGCTTTCTGAAAAATAATCCCAACCTGGAAGTAGAAATCGCCGGGCACACCGATAATCTCGGCGATCCGGCGTTTAACGAGCAATTATCGTTTAACCGCGCCCTCAGCGTGGCGCGTTACCTCCTGGAAAACGGGGTCTCCATGAAAAACGTAACCACCAACGGCTACGCCGACCGCGACCCCATCGCTTCCAACGATACCCGGGAAGGCCGCGCCCAGAACCGCCGGGTGGAGATGCGGGTGGTCAGGTGACAGGAGCAGGGGCAGGGGGCAGGAGCAGGCGGTAGGGGCAGGTAAATAAGCAATTTACGAACGTGCGAAGTATAGTAAACTTTTCGTTCTCGAAAATCACCCGCCATACGCTTTCAGCTATTAATGATATTCCCGCCCCTGCCACCTGCCCCTGCTCCTGCTCCTGCCAACTGCCCCTGTCATTTCCCTTGCCCGATGAGCACAAACGCCGCCCAATCCCGCGGGTGAGGATAGCGTTTCAAGGTGAATAATTGCGCCGCCCGCAGCGCCCGGGCTTTGTTACCGTCCCGCGCCAACTCTTCATAGAATTTGACCATCAATTCCTGGGTGGCTTCGTCCGGCACCTGCCACAAGCTGACCATCAAACTGGCGGCGCCGGCGTAGAGAAACGCCCGGCTCAACCCCGCCACCCCGTCGCTGGAAATGCGCCCCAGGCCGGTTTCGCAGGCGCTGAGCGCCACCAGTTCCGCATTGAGCGGGATGCCGAAAACTTCGCCCGTGGTCAGCACCCCGTCGCTTTCCATGGAATTCCCTGTCCGTGCCAGTATTACCCCGCAGCGCAAGGGATTGCTGACCATGTAGCCGTGGGTTGACAGGTGAAGGTAATTTTGCACCCCCGCGATACGGTGAAACTCCTCTTCGCTGGCGCTCTCCCGAATGAGCGGCAGGGCCTGCAGCGCCCGGGCCCCGGCTTCCTGGAATCCCGCTCCTTTCTTTAGATTAACATGATCGGCGATCTTTAACACTTCTGTTTCCGCTCCGGGGAGCGGTATCCATAAAGCCGGGTCCGGCATAGTGGGATTGCCCATCAGCAGCAGGCGCGGCGCTTCCCGGCCCTGCTGCTCGCGGATTCTGCCCCGGGCGAACTTCAAGAGGCCCACCGATGGTGAAGTGGAAAACGAGTAGCGCTGCACCAAATATCTCCCTTCCTGGTCCACCAGGCACGCGAAAGGAAGCAGGAACAGGATTTCATGGGGCAAAATAGCGATTTCCCGGGTGGTGTCCGCGGGCAACTGCCCGGTGAGCGGTTCTATCAGCAGGGAATCCAGGGAGCGCAGGATGCGCCCGTATGACAATGCGGCAGGCTCCCCCGCCTCCACCGGCCGGGACCCCCGGAGATCATCGACCGGCAGCCCCAAAGCCCGGCGGGCGGAGCGAATTAGGGAATACAGGGAATCCGGGGTGACGCCCTGCTGCTTATGGGCATAGACCTTGCCCTCCGGGGTGATTGCCCACATCGCGATCCCGTCCGGCAGGACGTGGTACATTAACAGAGTATGATGAGCCGCCTCGGCGCGGATTTCCCGCAAGCGGATGTCCGGGGCGCCTTCGCTGCTGCCCAGGGTGTCCGGCGGAATGGCGATATGGGCGGCCCAATCTTCCACCGAAGCGAATGCGCCGGCCCCGGCTGCCGTCGAAGCCCCGGGTTGCGAAGCCGCCAGCGGGGGTTGGGCTAATTCTTCGCTGCGTTTCTGCGCTTCTAACCGTTTTTCGACCGAAAGGGGCGCCTGCACGCGCTGCCCTTGCAGCAAATCTTTCAATGCCCGGGTGCGCGACGCCTCGGAAACTTCCAGCGCCCGCTCCTGGTAGCGCGGCTCCGGTAGTTGCATCAGGTACGAAACGTAGTCGTCGTATAACCCCTGCTTGTTTTCTAAGTAGGATTGCTTATGCACGTCTTTGACCAGCTCAACCGTGATATCTTCCAGCGCATGCAGGGCGTTTTCGAACAAGTCGATAACCTCCCGGGCGGGATATTGCGGGTCTTTGGCGCGGGCGTTGGCTAAATTCCAGTAATGCCGCCAGGTGCTCTCCTGGTCCCCGACGTCCCGGGCAATCTCCAGCGCCTTTTCGAAATAGTCGATGGCCTGGGGATAATTTTCCAGGTTCTTATAAGATTGCCCGGCGCTGCCTAACCAGACCCCCTCGTTCTGGCGGTCCCCGATGTCGCGGGCAATCGCCAGGGCGCTGTCGTAATAAGCGATGGCCGTTTCATAGTCTCCCAGCGCGTCGCAGGCCTGGCCGATGCTGCCTAACCGTACCCCTTCATTCACGCGGTCGCCGATTTGGCGGGCCATCGCCAGCGAATTTTGATAGTACTCAATCGCGCGGGGGTAATTTCCCAGCGCAAACTGAATCTGCCCTAAGTTGCCTAAGCGCAGCCCCGCCCCGCGGCGGTCCCCGGTCTCCCGGGCAATCGCCAGGGCGCTGTCATAATAAACAATGGCAGAAGGTATGTTCCCCAGGGATTCCTGCGCCTGGCCCAGGCTGCCCAGCCACACCCCTTCGTGATAGCGGTCGCCGGTCTCCCGGGCCATCGCCAGGGCGCTCTCGTAACTGGCAATCGCGCGGGGATAATTCCCCCCGGCTTTATACACCTGCCCGGAACTGCCCAGCCATACCCCTTCATGATAACGATCCCCAATTTGGCGGGCAATTACCAGGGCGCTGTCGTAATAGGCAATCGCCTTCCCATGATTGGCCAGGTTTTCGTACGCCTGGCCGGTATTACCCAGCGCCACGCCTTCGTGATAGCGGTCGCCGGTCTCCCGGGCAATCGCCAGCGCGCCGGTAAAGCAAGCGATGGCCGGCCCGTGCTGGCCCCGGGCGGAGTGGGTCTGTCCCAATCCTTCCAGGTAAATATGCTCGCTGAAGCGGTCCCCGGTTTCCCGGGCAATCGCCAGGGCGCTGTCATAATGGGCGGCGGCGAGGGGGTAATTCCCCAGATTCAGATAAGCCTGCCCCAGCCTGCCCAACCAGTTTCCTTCGAGGTAACGCTCGCCGGTCTCACGCGCGATTTCCCGGGCGGCATTGTAATAAGCGATAGCGCGTTCGGGCAGGCCCATGGCCTCGTAGCACTCGCCCGCGCTGCCCAGGGATATGCCCTCCACGGGGCGGTCCCCGGTCTCCCGGGCCAGCGCCAGCGCGCTATCGTAGCGCACAATGGCGCTGGCGTATTCACCCAATCCCTGGAAGGCCCGCCCGATCCCCATGAATGCGATTTGTTGGCCGGTTTTGTAAGCGTTCCCGGCGGAAAAGCTTGCAAGCTCCCGGTAAACCTGCAACGCTTCGGCGAATTTGCCCTCTCTTAAGAAAATGCTGCCTTTTTGATCCTGGAGCGTAGCCCGGCTCGATTCCTCATCAATCGTTGGAACCAGCGTTTCCGCTTGCTGGATCAGGCTCTCCGCCCCGGCCAGGTTTTGTAGCTCCATTTCGGAGCCGATCAGGGCGATCATGCTGTCCAATTGCGCCTTTTGAGCCTGCCACTCCTGGTATTCCGGTGCGGAGAGTTCCCTGACCTTTTGCAGAATCAAAAATGTTTGCCCCAGGGGAAACACGCCGGATATGCCGCCATCCGGGAGGGTATTCAGCGCCTCCGCAAATTCCGGAACCCGGCTTAGTTCCGTCCATTCGATCTCCCCGCCGTCGCCCGCGGAGGGGTGGAGGGAGTGCTGGCGGGCTAATTTGCGGAACGATTCCCCCTGGCTGCAACGGGCCAGCAGGCTGTCGGCGAGGGATTGGGAATCCACCTCGAGCAGGCGGAAGCGCACGTAACTTTCCGATTGAGCGTTTCCCCGGGCCGGCAGCAGCGCTGCCAGGAAGAAAATAAGCAGGATTGAAAAGGAGTGGTTTTTTATTGCCGGTAAAATGCGATCCATCTTCATCACCTTCTGCTGGTTGATATTTGCATTGAATAGAGGATATTCTCCTCCGGATGATTCGATCATCGCATGAGTTTACGAAAACCGGGAGAATTTTCAAAATTTGCGGAGATCAAAAAAAATTGTCTTTGACCCAAAAAAATATTGTCTGTCGATCATTTATTTGTTATACTCTCCCGGCCTGAATCAAATCGTTATGGTCAGCATTGATTTCCCAAACCCGTTGAGCGCCTTTAGCTGCAATCGAAAATATCAAGAGAGAGAGATCGGCACGCCTGCTTCGGAAGGTGAAGTATTATAACTTACTATTACCGATACGCTCATAGAGGGTGCCGGAGAAGTCACCGGAGGCGGAGCATCCACATTTCATTCCGATCCCGGGTATGATGCTGTTGCGGATTCGCTAAAAAGCACTCAAGTCTGTCATTCCCGCATGTTCCCCGCTTAATACAGGCGGGGACAAGCTTAAGCGGGAATCTATGACGTTGTGGCTGTGGATTCCCGATAAAACTTGTGCCCGCATGTTTTAAGCGGGTAGCATTCGGGAATGACAATCTGCAACAGCCTCGCGTCCGGAATCGGAACGAGCAGCAAGAGTTGTAGCGGCAAAGAAAAAATTATAAAGGAGCAAACAATGGCAATCCCATTCATGCACCCTGGCGCACCCGGCCGGGTTTTCGCTTCGAGAATGCCCGGGGTCGCCGCCCTGCTGGGGGTTCTGGCGATGATCGGGCTGGTTTTGGCCCAGCCGCCCGATCCCCCGGTTATCGTTACCTTTCAGAACCACACCCCGGCCGCGGTAGATATTTTTTGGGTGGATTTTGACGGCGTGGAGCAGAATTACGGCGTCATCGAGCCGGGCTGGGAGTGGGAGCAGGAAACTTTCCCCGGCCACCTCTGGCGTTTCCGGCAGAACGGGCAGCTCCTCGGCTCTTATGCCGCGGGGCGCGATGCGCAACAAGCCTACGCCATATCCTTAGAAATGGAGCGCTCGCTGTCGAGCGACACCCCGGTTACGGCTGTTTTTCAGAACAGCACCTCCGCGGCGGTACAAGTTTTTTGGGTGGATTATGAGGGCGTCGAGCAGAAGTATGAGGCAATTCTCCCCGGCCAGAACATGCCGATGGAAACCTTTACCACCCACGTCTGGCGTTTCAAACAGAATGGCCAGGTTATCGGCTCCTATACCGTAGGGCGCGATCCCCAGCAAACTTACACCCTCTCCCTGGGAGAAACGCGGCGGCTGGGCGCTTCCGATTTTCAGAGCGACTCGCAGGATCCCCGCATCCAGTATTCTCCCGA
>WYBG01000559.1 GCA_011526015.1 Deltaproteobacteria bacterium
GCCTTTTCCAATCTCCCGGGCTGGCAAAGCGACCGGGGGCGGGTCTATATTGTGTACGGAAAACCCAGCGTGGTGAATCGTTATCCCAGCACCGCGCAATCCAGGCCTTACGAGATCTGGATCTATCATGAACTGGAAGGAGGCGTGAAATTCCTGTTCATGGATGATACCGGTTTCGGGGACTATAAATTGAAAACCACCAACAAGCGGGGCGAGTTTCGCGATTCGGATTACGACCACTTGCTGATTTTCGAGCAGTAGAACGTAATGCGTAACTCCTGATGCGCGATACGGGAAGAAAGGGATGGAATGCGTATTCCGTTTCCCTTACGCAATACGCAATACGCATTACCGTATCACCTCCCAATTCCCCCTCAATTCGATTAATTCGGCGCGTTGTAGCTCAAAGCGTACTGCAACGAAACCGTGCGCGGCTTTTCGATCAGCAGCGGGCGGATGGTGTATTCCCGGTTGAGCAGGTTGTTGACCACCAGGGAAAGCTTGTGGTGCCGGGCGATTTTGTATCCGATTCGCAAGTCGATCACGTAATCGCCGTCGTTGTTCTCCCGGCGCCATTCCGCAATCCCGGTGGGGAGCAATCCTAAGGAGTTGGGGTTTTGCGGATCATCATCCAGGATCATGAAAATATTGTCGATATTTTTCATGAAACTATTGTAGCGAAAACTTACCCCCGCTGTTAATTTTGCATAGCTGAACTCCAAATCCGCCCGCACCAGGTGTTGCATCCGGTATTTTAAGAGATAATCGGTCGTGTCGGAACTGGTATTGAGGTAGGTTACATCCTCGGCATATTCGAAGTCCGGTGTCAGGGAAACCGGGCGGGTATAGGTATAACCGCACAAGGCCTGCACCAGCACCTCGCCGATCTTTCCCTCTCCCATCACCGAAAGTTCCGCCCCGCTCACCCGGGATTTGCCAGTATTCACCGACCGGAAGCCCAGTCCAAACAGGGGATCCTGAACCGTGCCCCACTGCCCGAAAGTAAATTCGATGTAATCCTTGTATTCCTGGCGGAAATAAGCCAGGTCCACAAATCCCCGAAAGGTGTCGATCCGGTAACCTTGCTTGAATCCCACCTCTGCGTTCCAGCCGGTCTCCGATTGCAACGCCGGGTTGGGATAAATGTTAACGCTGCCCACCGCGGTGCGGATAAACTTCTCCGCAATGGTCGGGAACCGGTATCCCTCCCCGAATGAAGCTCGCAGGTAAGTAGCCCGGGCCAGGTGGTAATTCACTCCCGCCCGGAATACCGGTTTGGCTTCATCATCCCCGTTGATCTTGAAATATTCGTAGCGAACTCCCCCGGAAGCGGTCAGCCGGGCCCAAAAGGTTTTGTCGAGCTGCAGATACCCGGCGTAATTGTGGGCGTCGTTTTTCCCGTCGCCTTTCGGGTTTCCGGCGTATAATTCCGCTTCGCCGGAAGTGCGGATGCCCACCGCTCCCGCGGTAATGGTGAATTGCTTGATTCCCAGGGGCTCGAAGTGCTGCTGCATCTGGAATTCACCGAAAAAAACATCCGAAAAATTGTCCTGCTCGTTGCTGTTATGGTTCTCCTGCTTGTAATAACGTCCTTTCAGGCTGAAACGGGTTCCTTTATGGGTGACGAAGGAGACGAAGGGATCGATATTCAAGAGGATCTGGTCGGTGCGGGTCGCCGCCCCCTCGTAAGGGCGGTACAATCCCGTTCCGATGCTGTCCCACAGCAGGGTGGTTACCGATTCGCTGCTCTGCCAGCTACCGTTGAGGCCGTATTCCAGGCCGGGGATGGCCGGGTTGCGATGGCGCAGGTTCAGGCTCATCCTGCCTCTCACGTCTCCGGCGGCGCGTCCTACCTCCATCGGGTCGTAGGTTTCTTCAAATCCTTCCAGGGGGCCTAAGTGCCCCTGGTCAGAGAGGAAACTGCCCCCTACCACCAGGTCCAAATGCCCGATAATGCGGGAGTGCAAGAAGTTGAGGTTGTTAAAAATCGGGGTTTTATCCCAATATTTCGCCTCTTTGGTGCGGGGATCGCTGTAAAATCCGCTGAAGAAGGCGATTTTGGTTTCCGGGGCGCTGCGGGGGTAGGCGGTGCGCACGTTTACCACCCCGCTAAGGGCGGAGGATCCGTAGAGCACCGAGGAAGCGCCCTTGATCACTTCGATCTGTTGCAGGTTCTCCACCGGCAGGTAGCCCCAGGAGGGCCGCCCGGCGTCGCCGGAGAGGATCGGCAGATCATCGACCAGCACCATCACCCGGCTGCCCGCCCCGAATCCGAAACCGCTTCCGCTGCGGATCTGCGGCTCGTTATCTACAATCACCACCCCGGGAGTTTGCTGGATCGCTTCATCCATCGAGGTGGTATTTTTGTTTTCCACGATGTTGGGCTTGAGCACCTCCATGGAGACGGTCAGGTCGCCCAGGTTCTGTTCGAACTTGCCGGCGCTCACCACCACCACGCTGGAAAGGATTTCGGTCTCCTGGAGGTTGATCTCCAGGAAAACGTTCCCGCCTCCCGTGGCCGTTACCGCCTGCGAGAGGGTTTCGTAGCCCAGGTAGTAGAACGAAACGGTATATTGGCCGGGCGCGACGGATATTTCAAACTTTCCGTCTCCATCGGTTGCCGTGCCGGCGTACTCCCCTAACACCACGTTGACCGCGGCAAGGGGCTCGCGGGTTCGGGCGTCTTTGACAATCCCTTCGATCGTTGCACTTTGGCCGAATCCTGCCCTCACCACGAAAAAGCAGAAACTGGCGGCAAACACGGATTTTTTGAGCATCGGTCCATTCCTGTGTCAAAATTCCATTTTTTTGATTTCAAAGACCGGTTTTGAGCCTCTTATCGGCCGGCAACGTTATTTCAAAAGCATTAATTTCCGGGTTGCGGTAAAGTGAGCCGCTTCTCCCGAAGAAGCTGACACCCGGAGGCGATAGAAGTAAACCCCGCTCGGCAACCCTGCGGCGTTCCATTGAATTTGGTGAAGTCCGGCAGGCAACTCCCGGTTTACCAGGGTTTCCACTAATTTGCCGCTAATGTCAAAGATAGATAAGGCGACTCTCTCCGCCGCGGGGATGGAAAATTCAATCGTTGTGGAAGGGTTGAAGGGGTTGGGATAATTCTGCGCCAATTGATATTCCCGAAGCGCCTGGGGAATATCCCCCCCGTCGATGCCCACCAGTATTTTGGGAAAGGTAGTCACCGTTCCGCCGGGCGAAACCGCGTACAGTCCTAATTCTTCCCCATTCTGGTTCTGGGTAGGATCCAAAAAACCCCCGGCGAAGACCACCAGCGCGGTATCTGCATAGGCGGAGAGATTGGCGCTGAAAGAGGCGACCACGGTGCTGCCCGCGGCGTCGGTGATATCGAAAATGTAGGTATCGGGGTCCACAGTAACGTAAGCGGAGATGTCCCCGTAAGCGGCGTCATTCACCAGCAAATCCCCGTTGCGTATCCGCAAATCCACGGTGGGCGCATCGGAGACCGCGTGAACCATGATGAACTGCACTTTTCCCGGTTCGGTAGAAATTTCCCGCGCCTGGTCGGTGAGGGAAAAACTCAAGCCGGTATTGCGGCCGTCCGGATTGGGTGCGAATTGAGCGGGATTGACCACCCCCCGGACCACCCCGGCGTAGGTAAGCCCGCTGCCCAGGGTAATGGTGAAATTCTTAAGCGTATCATTCACAGAAGTGCTGTTTCCGGGGGCAATCCCCACGTTAACCGGCAAATTGGCCAGCACCGTGGTGTACGGCACCGCCGCTTTGAATGGAATATCCTCCAGCTTCACCGGCGGGAGAATGGAAATTCCGATATAGACGTCCACCACCGCTAATTGGGGATCGGCGGCGGCGTGAACGGCCTGCAAGCGCTGCGCCTGAACGTTCCAGCTAAGAACGAGTATATAGCCGATCAAAATCGTCAATATCATTTTGGTTTTCATCATAACCTCCGTTTGTATAATGGTTGATGTAACTCTACCCGGCGCCAGGAGACCCGGTTGGGCGGGGATTACTGAAGTGGTATGCTTTGCCAAAAACGCCAGGAATTTTAAGATTGCTCTCTATCAGAATGCCTGCGCCGTCGCGAATTAGAAACCGTATAACACGCTCAGGTTAAGGGTATTCACTTCCGAGAAATTATAGTCTGCCAGGATGTTAAGGCCGATGACGTTAAGCCCCAGCCCTAAAATGAAGCGGTTTTCATTCGCCCCTTCAATGGTAAAATCGAAGACAATCGGGGGGCCGCCGGGGATGGGGGTGTACTGATAATTGATGTCCATTTCGGTTTTTTCGATCATGAAGCCGCCGTACGGGGTAATGCTCCCCACGAATCCTCCGAACGTTTTGCTTACGTTTACCCCGAACGCGGTGCTGCGGGTATCCGCCAAATCCTCGATTTTAAGGTTTTGGTGGAAAAACGCCAGGGAAAAATCCAGCGGCAGGGGGTTTTTGAACCATACCAGGGGATTGTGTTGGATTCCCCAGGCGAAATAGCTGATCTTTCCAAGCTCATCCACGTAGCGGGTGTTGGGGAGATAGCGTAAAGTGGCCTGGGTTCCGTACAACGTACCAATGCTCAACTGCGGCGCAACGGTGGGGAAGATGCCGGGATCCTGGAGAATACCCTGAACCTCGGTCACTTGCAGGACTTGCCGGGGAATCAGGTAACTCGTTCCACCCACCTGGATCGTCTGCTCGTCTAATTCCACCGTTACATTTTCGTCTTCGCTGCCAAAAATGTTCGGCCCGCTGGTGGTGGATTTCAGTCGAATCCCACTGGGATCCGTCAATTGCGCCACAATGGCCGGTATATCCTGCGGCGGAGCGCCGGTGGATTGCGCCACCGCGGTCGCCTGGCTCTCCGTCAGGGGGAAAAATTGGTCTAACACAATAAATACGTCTTTATCCTTATCGATGAACGCTCCCATGAATACCAGCCCTATCTTGAAGTCCAGGCCTGACACGCTGGCTTTGGCGGCGTTACTCAACCAGCCGGTATTCAAATTCGCCCCGAAGGCATCGGTCAAGGGGCGCACGAATTCTTTGGCGGGGTCCTCCGGTAATTGCTCCAACGTTTCCTCTAAGTCCTGCGCTTTCAGACTCTCGCCGGCAAATAGCATCGCCAGGATCACAGCGATATGCAAAAACATCTCACCTTTTTTTATCCATTTTCCGTTTGCTCGCATTTCTTTTTCTCCCGGGGCTTAAGGTTGATGGAATGTTGGTTTCGTATGCAACGCCTCTTCTCTTGAATTGCAGAGACAAAAATCGGCAATGAAGTAACTGCCGGAAGAAGAGGTATTTGAAGGTGACTGCACTAAGCCATATATCCTCAATTTGGTATTCAAACGGTGAAGTTAACAAAATTTCGCCAATAATCAAGCAGAAAACTTGCGATTCCGGGAGAAAGGAAAATCTTCCCTCGCCGGGTTCGATCCATCACCCCGGGGGCGAAGATTCGGAAAATGCCGCTTTGCGATTGATTGGGAGGCTTACGGGTATTTCAATCGAGCCAATTTTCTGTAGTAAATGCAGGAAGGGTATTTTCATGGCAGATTTGAAATTCGCACAGAGAACACAGAGAGCACAGAGGAATTAAAAAAAATATTCCAGGAAACTCTGTGCCCTCTTTATGTATAGATTTTCAGAAAATTATTTGAGTGTGTACCAAATTACAGGAAATGGTAGAAATTATAGGGAAGATGTCATTCCCGCGAAAGCGGGAATCCAGTTTTTTCAGGGGATCATGGATGCCCGCTTTCGCGGGCATGACACCTTGAAATTTGTTTTCCTGTAAAATGGTACAGACTCAAATTATTTGCCCGGCTTGTAATGCTTCAGGCCGGCTACTGCGAGCCTGGCGATAAAGGCAAAATGATTGAATGGCAAAATAATGTTTGATGTAAGGGTTTGAATCATTTTGCCATGGAATTATTTTGCCGTAGAAATTATTTTTCTGAAAAACTATAGGAACCCCTTTCCCATGCCGAAAGGCGCTCCTTTGGAGAAGGGAGCACTTCGCGCCGGGGGTGGCTAAAAAAGCCGGGGACGAATTCTTAGATTTCGGCATTCAAAATCCAATATTCAATCAGGTTGATTACCAGCCCAGGATAATCCCCAGCCCGACCTGCATTTCGGTCATGAAGGTCTGCTTGTGATGGGTAAAGCCTTCTCCGGAGGAATCGGCAAATAGTTCGCCGGAAGGGATATAAGTGACCAGCACCCGGGTATGGAAACGAATCCCGAAATGCCTGCTTAAATAAGTCCTGTACCCAAACACGGGGCCGGCGGAGACGTAGGTTTCGCTGCCGAAGCCCTCGCCCGGATCCATCCGGGTGACGCCGATGGTCCCCCCGATAAAGGGCTGCCGGGTAGTCTGCGACCAGCTATATAACAAACCGGCGTGGAAGTAATCCACCCTCACGTCAACGGTTTTGATCGGCTGGCCGGTGCCCCGGTCGTAAGCTTCCAATTGGGTGGGCTGCTGGTCCCACAAAAGCTCCAACTGCATCTTGGGTTTCAGGCGCACGTCCGCCAGTATCCCGTAATTCACCGCGGCATCCAGGCTCAGGGCTTCTTGCAGGGTTTCTACCCCCTCGTCTTTCAAGGTCTCATCTGCCACGCCGCCAAACATATATCCCAACCCGCCCGCAACTTCTACGCGCTGCGATTGCGCCCATACCGTCGAGAATGCCAGTAAAAATGTCGCTGCCAGTAATATTCGACTGATCATGTTTATCCTCTCTAATTTTGTTTCTCAAGGGTTAAAGGAAATTGGGCTTATTCATTATCCCACGAAGAATGCCTCCCGGGAAAGATAGCGATTAATAAAAAGCGTAGGATAGCAGCACCCGGCTTCCCTTGATCTCTGTTTTTACGTCCGGGAAGAAATCATACTGGCCGTTGCGGTGATAATAGAAAACCTCCAGGCCCAGCCCGAAATTCTTCCAGATCGGCAGGTTATAGGTCCCATCCAGCATCTGAACCTGCTCCGTTCCGGGCGCGCCTTCGATAGTGTGAATCCAGAAATAGTTGTATTCCAACAATAACGCCCCGAATTTGCTATGCTGGAGGATGGTATGGAATTTCCCTTTAACGCCGGTCCCAAAATTATAATTGCGCCCCTGGGAAGAAGCCACGTATTCGTTATTGCTGCCCCCCAGCACCAACGCGCCCAAATGCGGCCCGGTAACCAGATCGAAATTTTTCCCCAGGGGAAACTGCGACAGCAGGCCCGGGCCGAAAGTCACGCCCCCGAAATTCATAAGTTCGGCGTTCACGTAATCGTAATACTGGAAAAGGCCGAGCAGGTGAACCTGGTCCTGGTTTTTGCCGGAACGGAAATTTTTCCCCAACAACACCGCCTGCTCCAGGATGGTGGTATGCCGCAGGGTGTCTTTTTTGCTGGTCCAATAGCGGAAGGTAAAATAATCGAAGGGACTGCGGCTGGACTGGTCTTCAAAGGGATCCCCGTAGCGAAGGCTGAACTGAAACCCCGGGGTAAATTCCTGTTTTTCGAGGTTGTTGCCGCTTACCCGGCCGCGCCCTCCCACAGCGACATAACCGATCAAAGGATTTCGCAAGTGGTTGATCGTGTTGCGGCGGCGAAACATATCGCCCTTCACCAGGCGGTTAAAACCGCCGATCGGGTTGACAGCCAGGCCGGCAAATTCTCGCCAGGCTCTATCCCAGCCGCCGGCGCGGTCGTCCAAAATCTGTTCGGAAAAGCGGTAAAGCCCTTCTCCCAGGGCAATTCCGCCCAGGGTGGTCATGGCCAGGTCGTTGAAGCTGGGATATTCGCTTTCCATGAACATCTCCCAGGTGAGGCTGCCGAAGAATGAAAAGGGCGCGGATTCCCAGAAATTCATCCCGTTGGTGCGGGCGCAGTTAAAATAGATCGAGCCGTGGAAGGGATGGTCGAAAAAGTTGGTTTTGAATTTGTTAGGATCCCACTCAAACCCGTGGCGCAGGTTGACGTCAAAAGATTCCCAGCCGATCTGGGTCCAGTACCCGTCCATAACGTAATGGCCCCAGGCCCATACCGCCACGTTCACGGCAACCACTTCCGCAATGGCAATATCCGCGCGTTTCACGGGCGCGGGCGGCTCCTGGGTAAGATCGGGTTGAGAATATGCAGCGCCGGCCAGAATGATGACTATCAACATGACGGCGTAAAGATTTTTCATATAGCTCCTTGTAGGTTATGGATTAAGCGCCATTTTCTCTCGTGCTCTATTCAATCATAGCGGTTATGCAGATACAGCCTCCTGCGTCGGCCATCGCCGAACAGGGTCGGCATCCCCCCCCCATCCATATAAAAATTTATTAACTTTTTTTGATATTTCCTATAGTCTTATTTCACTACCAGCCCTGAAGAATGAAATTGGAGTGATTGGTATTTCTGAGTCAGGTGTGGGATTAAAAAAGCTTTCTTCGCACTGTTCGACAAGCATCCTTGTTTGTCGAAACAAGCGACGAACAAGTATGTTCGTCGCACCTGTTTCACTACCCCGTGCACTTTTTAGATAAAGCAATTTCGCCGAATTTGTCATGCCCGGCCTGCCCCTACCGGGAACGCTTTAATCCCCGAGGGGGCATGCCGGGCATCCATGATGCCCGGGAGATATGGATTCCCGCTAAAAACATACGGGAATGACACTCTTTAAACATCAAAATCAAAAGTGCACGGTAGTGAATAGTACATCGCGGCAGAGTTAGTCCGCCGCCAGACTTGCTGGTTGCGAAGTTCAACTTCGCAACCCAACTGCGTGCCGAAGTTGAACTTCGGCACGAGGATCGACAGACTTTCTCTGCCGGGGAGTAATAGTCTCATTAACAACGTGGAATGGATCTGCATCGCTCACGGGCTTGGCGCAGATTTGCGAAATGGTACGGTACCCCGGCACGCCGGCCGGCAGTGCGCCGGGCTCCTGATCCCGGATGCGCGGTCACGTGAATCTACCCGGCATCCGGCATCAGCATCGTTACCCTTTAAAATGCTTGTTGGAATTTGTATTCCTGTCTATATTTATGGCCGGAGTTTTGGGTAGTCCTACATCGTTAATGCTGGCATAAGATTCCTGCATTCGCAGGAATGACAGCTAAACTATACTAAACGCACGTTGAAATTTCCATTTACAGGTAATGGAGCCATTTTGTAGCCAGGATTCTTTCCCGAACACCGGAGGTGTTCAACATTTGTAGAATTCACAAGCCTCAAATAACCGCCGGAAC
>WYBG01000086.1 GCA_011526015.1 Deltaproteobacteria bacterium
GCGATCATCCGGGCGGTGGAATCGCCCATCGGCACCTTAGGATACGAATTTTACGTGCTGCGCCCCCAAACCGTGGGCATTATCGATCCGGGAGGAGGCGAGAATGTTTGAGCGAAAAACCGTGTTTGCCAATCCCGAAGAGCTTCAGCAGTATTCGGTGTACCTCCGTTCCGAGGAGAGTAACCGGGATTTCGATTTCCTGGTGTTGATGGATCCGCAAGACCGGGAGAAGCGCCCCGCGTTTATCCGGGAGCTTTACCGGGAATTGATCGAGAACGAAAATGAGCATTCGCGCATCTTTGCCCGTGATGATCACCGCCGGGAGTTGGAACATTGGATCGGACCCGGCGGGAATTGCATTACCCCCTTAAGCTGGCTGAAGATCGCCATCGAGCGTTATCCCAACCGCTTGTTCGTGGTCATCGACCCCGATCAGCCCCGGGAAGCCGGGGGATGGAAAAATCGCGCCGGGCTGACTCCCCTGGATGAGGATTTTTGGCATCGGGAAGAACCGGCTCAATCCGGCTGGTTCAAAAAGACCGCTGCGAACGGCGACGGCATGACCAGCGAAGATCGCATACGGCGCTGGTTTCATTCCCGGTTTCTGTACCAGCGCATTTGCTGGGTGAATAAAAGGGAGTTTTCCCGGGTTTTAGGCGATTACCAGCGTCTGTTCGAGAGCGCGGAGTACGCCTTCAAGGATATTACCTGCCAGAGCGGGAAACCGCTGCCCCGGGGCAGTTATTTCAAACTCTGGCTCTATTTGAAATGGGTGATCCATTTGAGCAAGCGGGTTCGCCGGGTCAACCAGCGCTACCTGCTGGTCAATTTTTTCAACCTGCATTCCACCTCGGAAGACGAGAAGAAGAATCCGCCCTATTTTGCCGATACTCTGCCGCCCAAACTCCGGGCGGACGAGCCGGGGGTGCAAAAGGGAATTTTGATGATCGACCTGGAAAACACCTCTTTGCACCTGCCGGAAAAATCCCCGGAGGAGATCGCCTATCCCACGATCCTCTTTCGCCGCCACGCCAATACCTTCCGCTATTACGGGCAGAGCGGCAAATGGCAGCCGGAATACGGGGGATACCAGCACGTTTTTTACGGTGAAGGGTTATCGGGGGCGCTCTCCTATTGGAGCACCCTGGTGGAAGCGGTCGCGGATATGCGCCTGGCGCGTTCGGTGCGCTTCATCCTCTCGTTAACCGAGCAGGCGCTGTTGCGCACCTATTTAGTGGATGAACGGGTGCAGGATTGGTACGGCGGATTAACCACCGAGATAGCCGGTTCCCTGATCCAGCAGCGGGTATTCGTGGCCTTTTTGGGCAGCCCCACCCAGTATAACCAGAGAAAGAAGCCGGGGCACAACCTCTACGCGACGGTGAACGTCTCCGCACAGGGGATCGTCTCGCACTTCAGCGATGAAGATATTCTCAAGCTCATTACCACCGCGCGGCCAATTCGCAACAAATTGGATCTGCTGGTGATCCACCAGGGAATTCTCGACAAATGGAGACCCAATGGGGCCGGGCTGGCCGCGGCAATGTTAGAGTGGAAAGATTCGGTTCCCTTCCTGGTGATAACTTCCGGGCGGGGAATGCCGTCGCACCTGCCGCCGGGGGTGAAATTTTTACCCTACAGCGCGGTGGAGTCCTGCATCAATGGCGCTTATTTCGAAAAATTGACCCTGGTGCGCCAGGTAAATTCCATCATCAGAGAGGAGGGCAGATGAGAATCGTTCTTTTTGTTGAAAAAATGGAGGCCTGCCGGAAATGTCTGCCGGATTCCGCCCGCGCCGCCCCGCCGGTGCAGCAGTGTGAGGGCCTGGGCATCTATGAGTTTGAGAACCATATTCACCGGTTACACCTGGTCGAGATCGGCGAACAAAAGCGGGTAGAAATCAGCTACGTCAAAGGTTCCCTGGTTCTCGAAACGCCTCTTTTTACAGAAGCCCGAATTTCGACCGGTCATTTTCCCTGCCTGTTGATAGTACACCATTGGGACAGGGAAGTATCTTTCCGCTTTAACGGCCGTGCGCCGGAATTACAAGTGCTGCAAACCGGGTTGAAGGGAAACTGGAAAGCGGTTTCAGGGGATCGCTGCGTTGCGGTCGCCTCCGGAGGGAGCGATCCCATTGTGGAGTTGCTGGAATGTTTCTTTGGGCTTCGGGGCAGAAATAGCCGGGCTTTAGAGGAAATGGAAACAGGGATGCGGGCGGGTATGAGAAAGCGGGCAGCGATCAACGCGTAGCGCTAATTAAAACTCTCAACCACGAATTACACAAATTACACGAATTGTTTTTCAAAAATGCAGGAGCAAACTGCCTGTAATTCGTGAAAATTGGTGAAATTCGTGGCCCCCAAAGACTTTATAGCAACGAAAGAGGGCCGATGCAAGAAACGCTTATCTGGACCTATACCCAAAAAGAGGGTGAGCAGGAGGCTTTCGAGGCTCACAAAGCCTTCCTCGGCCGCTGGCTGTTTTCGGCATCGAAAGACCTTCGCCTTTTTATCTTCAAACAAAAATGCGTGGAGTTCAGAGCAGAAGACGACAAGGTTAAGATCGCTTTCAACAGGCGTGATGATTCCGATTGTTTGTCCTCCCCGGAAATAGAAGATCTCGAGTTGGGGGAAAGTATAATTTTATTCCATCACCAGTGGAAAAGCATCCCCGGTTGTGAGCTCATTCCCCCGGGCATCCGGGTATTGGATTACAGTTCCGCGGATAAGCCACATTATGGCGAGATGATCGCTGCGGTGCGGAACGCTCGAAGTACACCGGAACTGGTAGAGATTGCCCGGGAGTGGAGAGATTTCTACCTGGCTACTTTCCGCAAAGACCCCCTGCTGCGCCTGAAACACCAGGCGCTCAACCTCTTCGCGCCCCTGAACATTGCCTTGCAGCAGATTCGCCATTTCCGGAAAGAGAAGGATTTTTATCAGCTGCAAAGGCTTTTAGAGGAGCTAAAAGAGGATTGGAAGGGAAGCCCTCCATTCTCGAGAGCACCTTTTTCCGTGCTTGGCCGGTTATGGTACCTGCTCGCGGGCACAGAGGTGCATTGGAAGCAGGCAAACCTGGCGCCCCCGGGAGATCTCTATCTACCAAAAGACCGGAATGGGGAAGAAATATCCCTTCATATCTGGATAAAAAACAATTTCAGCCCAAAGGCGCTTCAGACCTTAGCGCCCTGGAAGGAGCTCCAGAAGCTTGCCGGGTTACGGAAAACGAGAGGCGGTTTCACCATCAATCGCGCAGCCGGTATTGTTGCGCTGGCAACTGCTCTGGAAAACCATGTGAACGACCGGAAGTTAGAGGGATGGGAAAATTTTTTTAGCCGGGCGGAAAACAAAAGTAACCTGCCCGGCGCGCCCGTAAAACCGCCGCTGCCGGATTTCTTTGAATGGTATCGAGCCATAAACGCCGCTTTTGATCAATTATCGGAGGGGAAACCGCATGAGCCGGAGCGTATTGATCATCAGTTATGATCCCCTGGCCGCGCGCCTGAAAAGCGTTGTAGAACAGCGCTACCAGCGAACCGCGGAATGCTTTTACCTGCCGCGCCGATTTTTCGACCGGGAGCCGGAGTACGAGGTGGATGAGTACATCCGCTACTACGAAGGCATCTGCCGCTACCTGGAAAACTTGTCGCCGGCGACTTCTTTAAGAAATTTTATCGCAATTTTTACCCTCTGGGCGGAATGCAAAACCTTCAACAAATGGAACCCCTTGCTCTATTATCGGAAGGAGCGCAAACGCGCCCATCCCCCGGAGTTGCTCTTGAGCTGGCTGGTGTTGACCTATCCGGAAATCCGCTGGGTATTTATGAACGACCATGGAAAGGAGTGCCAGCACGCCTCTCAATTCCATTGGATCAGCCCGGAGCTGGACTTATCGGAAATCTTATGGCATACTGCCTGTATTCCGCTGTTCGATCCCTGCGGCTTGCGGAATAAAATCCGCGAGATTCTCATCGAACGAACCGATCCCGAAGGGCAGCACGTCGCCTTCGGAACGCCGCTCCGCCCCAAACAGGCCGCCGCCATCGACGAGGAGTCGAGCTACGTTTATATGAACGCTTATGCCGCTTACCGCTTCGGGTATCGCAGCTGGGGAATAAATAGCTGGCGGATGTTGGAAAGCGCCATGAAAGACCCCCGGGAGGAATTCGATGTTCTGCTGGAAGACCTTTATTGGAGTTTTTCCGACAGCCCCTTAGATACTAACCGGTATGAAAAGCAATTCCCGCAGGAAAAAGACCGGCATTTTTCCAATTTGGAATACCGCGATGCGGTGCTGCCGGGATTTGAAAAAGCCCGCTGGCGGATTCTGGTCACCATCGGCCCCCACCAGAGCGAGCCGGATAAAGCGCGATGGCTGGAAAATAAACGCTATCTTAAAACCCTCTCGTCGCGGGCCAGGATTTTATACAAACCGTTTGCGGGTATCTTCGACCTCTGGAAAAGGGCGGGGTTGTGGAATAACTTTAAGCAAACCCCCCGGCAGGGTGATGGGTTCCGCTGGCCCCCGGAACCCAAAGCCCCACCCGGTTATGAAGGGTCCCATAGCGCCCCCGGAAGGCTGCTCAACATCGCCCAGCGGCTCATTCGCCGCGCGATTCGCATTTTGGAACGGCCCCAGGGCGTGACCGACGCCATCCAGGCCGCGGTGCTGGCGCTGGAGGCCAAGGAACTGCTGGCCGGCCGCACTCCCACCACCGCGCTGGAGGCCCTGGCGGTGCAGCACGAGGCGGAAATCGTTGCCGAGAGTATGTTTTTAGGCATCGAATACAACCTCAATGTCAAAGACCGCTTCCGGGATATTGAGCGGGAGGTTAATTTTATTAGCCGCGGCTTCAATCCCCAAACCTCGAAGCGCTCCGCCATCAATGCCCGCCTGTCGATCATCGAAAAGCTGGCGAACCGCTTCCGGGAGCTCAACCAGTTCGAAGAAGAGCACGAATGCCTGGCGGAAGCCCGCCGGCTGCGCCTGAATTTCTGGCTGCGGCAGCGAGCGGTTCACTGGCTGGCCTGGCCCTTTGTCAAATATATCGACGTTATCCTGCGCTCCCTGGGGCATTTCCTGGCGGTCGTTTTTATCTGGATCATACTCTTTACCCTGCTCTACTTTTTCGGAAGATATAATCCCTCGAATCCGGCAGAGTTGTGGGATGCCCTGGCCGAATCGATCGGGTTTTTCTTCACCACCGAGCAGATGAATAATGGCAAGGACGCGCTCTTCGGATCGATCCCATTGTGGCACCTGGCCCTGGGATTCCAGGGGCTGGTGGCCTTTTCCAACTTAGGGCTTTTGCTGGCGCATATTTATATGATCATTTCCCGGAAATAAAGTGAAAGGCAGGAAGTGAGAAGTAAAAAGTAAAAAGTAAGAAGTAAGAAGCTTGCCCTGGGCTTAGTTTACCCTGAGCCAGTCGAAGGGTCGAAGGGTGAGAAGCCAAAAGTCAAAAGTGGCCGGGGAGGAAAACATTGGTATTGTAAAGCCGGAGGGCCAGACTCCGCTCGTCCCTTTGGAGGATCACGACTCACCGCTCGAAACTGACAATTCGAAACCGACATAGGAGGGAATTCCCATGGAAACGACCGAAAAAAAAGCCCCGGGATTCAAAGAGATTCTCCGAACTAAATTCAGAGACACCCACTGGTTCAGGATGTTGATCATTGCCATATTGGTGACCGCCCCACATTTTCTGAAGTCATTTTTCCCGATTCCCGAACCGGCAGACTCTCTTGAGTTTTGGCGAATCATCCCCGGCCTGCCGTGGGTGTACGTCCTGGGCCTGGTAGTGCGCGGCGCGGTGCTGAGCTTCCTGATTTGGGGGATCATCAAGCTGGCAACTTATGAAGAGTAGTGTTTTGGTGTTCGAGTGTTATGGTGTTCCGGTCCATAAGTAAATAACGGTATAGAACTCAAAACTCGTAACTCAAAACCATAACACTCTAACACTCTAACACCCGAACACTTTTTTACACTGAATTTACCGCTCCACCGTCACCCCCAAAAACATCAACTGCCCGCGGCGCTGGATTTGCACCGCTGCGGCGTCGCCGGGCCGAAGCTTTTCCAGTTCTGCCCGCAGGCCGAACAGCCCGGTAATCTCCACCCCGTTGATGCCGTAAATAACGTCGCCGGGGTAAAAAGCGCCGTTCTCCACCGGGCTGTCTGCGGAAATGGCGGCCACCAGAACCCCGAACTTCTTTCGCAGCCGCGGCAGCATTTCTTCGACCCGGCTGTCGATGTCGATTGCCAAAATGCCCAACCGCGGGACCAGGTTCTCTGTAGGGTCCGCCAGGTCGAGGAAGCGGGAAGCCTCATCGGGGCGCTCGATCACCTTCACTTTCATGGTCAGCCGCTCGCTGCCACGCAGCACTTCCAATAACACCTCTTCGCCGACCGGCTGGCGATAGAGATTTACTTCGAATTGCCGCCCGTTTTCCATGATTTTGTTGTCTAAGCTGAAAATGACGTCCCCGCTCTTCAAACCCGCTTCCGCCGCGGGGCTTCCGGGATATACGTCCCCCGCCACCACCCCCCAGCCCTGCGGCAGCTTCAACCCCTTCGCCAGGGCGGGGGTAATGGTCTGCGGGTGTACCCCGATCTCTCCCCGGCGCACCCGCCCGTGCCGTTTGATCTGCTCGAACACGTTTCGCACGATGTTGCCGGGCGCGGCGAATCCCAGACCCTCGCTGCCCCCGGACTGGGTGAAGATCAGGGTATTGATCCCCACCACCTGGCCCTCGGTGTTGACCAGCGGGCCGCCGCTGTTGCCGGGGTTGATCGGCGCATCGGTTTGGATGTAGATCATGGGGTCTTCCGGTCTTAATTGCCGGGCCACGGAGCTGATTACGCCCAGTGTAACGCTGTTTTCCAGCCCCAGGGGGCTGCCGAAGGCCAGCACTAATTGTCCCTGGCGCAGCAAATCGGAATCTCCCAATTGGAGGTAGGGGAGATTCCGCTCCTCGATTTTCAGCACGGCCAGGTCCGTTTCCCGGTCAAGGCCCAGTATCGTCGCCGGCAGCTTCTTTCCCCGCGGTCTTAAAATGGAGCGGGATTTAGCGCCCGTTTTTTCCAGGGAGGCGAGCTGCACTTCCACCCGCGTCGCCCCCTCTACCACGTGGGCGTTGGTGATGATATATCCGTCAGGGTCGAGAATAACCCCGGAACCGCTGCTGCGCTGGGGCGCCAGGATGCTGGAGGCGGTTTGTGCGTCCCCGGGAGCGTAGCCGGTGGAAAAAATTTGCACCACCGCCGGGGCCACCTGCTCCGCCAGGGCTTCAAACGAGTTGCTCAACTCTCCCAGGGCGGCCAGGGCTTTCTTTTGCTGCGGGGTCTGGGCGAAAATGCTCCCCAGCGTGACGACCAGGAGGAGCAGCGCTCCTCCCGGCCTTAGATTTATTGGGATTCTCATACGATCTCCTTGATCTTGCTTTTTCAGGTTGGATTTGCTATAATCAACCGCATGGAAACGTTTGAACTTGTTTCAAAAATCACTGACGTTCAAACAATTGCGCAAGGCCATGGCATCGACGTTTTACCGCTTCTTCTCAAAAAATATGGCGGAAAGCCCTCTTCCTGGCGGAAGAAAAAGGGAAGAGCGACCATAAAACAGTTTGGCATCTGGTATGAAGCAGAATTACATTGGTTTGAGGCGCATGGCATCGGCAAAGTGAACATGAAAATCAAACACAAATGGAAAAAATGAGCATCCAGGAACTTCAAAAGAAAAATCTGGCTCTTTGTATCGACGCCGGGGACTATGAAGGCGTAAGTCTTTTTACATTGAAGCTGTACGAATTTATTCCTGACCCCGATTCGGAAGCAGAAGGCTTTTTAAGGGTTATCGATGAAGAAGGCGAGCCGTACTACTACGACGCCAAATGCTTCTTGAAAGTGAACTCTGCAAAGAACGGGCTCTCGATTCCCTTCTTAATTTCCGAAGATGAGCAAAATTGAGCACAGGATAGCCATCACTTTCCCTCCCCACATCACCCTTGCGGCTTCAAAATGATTCCCTTGTGCTGGTGGCCGTTCATTTTTATCACCACCGGCGAGCGGAAACGCAGATGCCGGGTAAATTCCAACCCCTCGTAGGGTTGCTGCGTTTGCAGCCACTTCCAATCCACAAAGTTCTCCTCGTTCAAGGAATCGACCGTGAAATACCCGACCATAAACGAGGTGATGTTCTGGAAGAAATGGGAGCCCTGGGAAGGGGTTACGTCCATATTCTTGAACCCGGTTTCCACAATGGCTTTGGCCCCGGAAATCTGCTCCCAGCGCACCGGGATGCCCAACCAGGGGTCCATGGAACCCCAGCGGCCTACCCCGATCAGGAGATAGGGGCGTTTTTCCGCTAAGAGTTTGGCGTTGAAATAATAGACTTCCCGGGCTACTTCGCGGCTTTTGGCGCGGTCAAAGCGTTCGTAATCTACCATTACCACGTCGTGAATATGCTCGATGAGGCCGTTGCCTAACACTTTATCGCTCTTGCAGATCAATTCCGCGTTCTCGGTTTTCCCAAACCGCAGTTGATCCATCTCCCGGCTGAGCACCAGCGGCCGCACTTGCAGCACCCCGAATTCTTTCGGCTCCCCGGGCGGCGCCGACAAA
>WYBG01000560.1 GCA_011526015.1 Deltaproteobacteria bacterium
TGGATTTTTGACGCAGATATACGCTGATTTTTATGACAAATCTATGCAAAAATGGTCAAAAATGGATTCGTTTTCAGCGAAAATCATTAGATTCAGCGTCTTTCAGCGTCAACTCTTAATTGGCATAAGTAATCGAGAAGCTTTATCAAACCCTCGGTGTGGCGGTAACTTTTTTTTGTGAACTTCCGGTATCTTTTGGCGTAGGCTACCACTTCATGAGAGATTTTGCGCCCTGCCGAGGCGTACACGCGACCTTCAATGCAAACCATCCCGGCCAGCGGTTACAAAACGGCTCCGGGCCGGTTTTTAAAGTTCTAACCGCTTATTTTAAAACTACCTGGAAGCTCAACTCCGGGGGCGCTTTGGTTTTGGGCACACGGTTGGATATATGGCCGGTTGCATCCATTAAGCATAAAGAAACGAAAGGGGATAGAAAATGAAACGATTTCTGATATTACTCTACGGCATGGTGAGTTATCTGATGTTCCTGGGGGTTTACCTGTATTTCATCGCGTTTGTAGGCGGTTTTGCAGTGCCGAAAACCGTTAACAGCGGCGCGGTTACTTTGCTCCCGGTCGCATTGGCCATCAATTTTCTGTTAATTTCTCTCTTTGCCGTGCAGCACAGCGTGATGGCGCGGCGGGGATTCAAACGCCGCTGGACAAAGATCATTCCCAAATCCATGGAGCGCAGCACTTTCGTATTCATCACCAACCTCATCCTGATTCTGCTGATGTGGCAGTGGCGTCCCCTGCCGCAGGTAGTCTGGTCGGTGGAGAATACCATTGCCTCGGCCATTCTCTACGGCCTGTTCGGCGCAGGGTTTGCCCTGGCGGTGCTCTCCAGTTTTTTGATCAATCACTTTGAATTGTTCGGATTGCAGCAGGTTTACCGGGAGTGGCGGCAAAAAATGTTCACTGCTCCCCCATTTCAGACGCCCTGGGTGTACAAAATTATCCGCCACCCCATGCAGGCAGGGCAGATTCTCGGCCTGTGGGCCATTCCGCTAATGACCGCGGGGCACTTAGTGTTAGCATTGGGGATGACGGTTTATATTTTCATCGGGATCTATTTTGAAGAACGCGACCTGGTGCGGAATTTCGGGCAGAGGTATCTGGATTACCGCAAAGAAGTTCCGAAGCTGGTTCCGGTTCTCAAAGCGGCCAGAATTCAACGGAACGATGTGGAAGTGTTACCGGAAAAGGCGGATTAAACCAAAAATCTCTGGCGTATGATTATTGCAGGAAATTGAGCAATGCAAACAAACAGAAAGGAGCAGACCATGCTAATCGTAAATAGGAATAACCTCTACGAGGATCAAAAATTTGTGGTAATTATGGTTCCTGTTATAATTTCTAAGCCGTAAAGTCGCAAAACCAATAATCGAGGAATCGCACATGAAAATAGCTCCCCCGCTGCGCGCCACCCGAACCTACGTCCAGCGCCTGGTCGCCGAACCCGAGAGGGTGTTCCCCTTGCTCTGCCCGGTTCGCGAAGCGGACTGGATCGAGGATTGGGATCCGCTGGCCGTCTTTACCTACTCCGGGGCGGCGGAACAGGATTGCGTATTCGTGACCACCGGGCAGCCAAACAACGCTGTTTGGTTCGTCACCCGTTACGAGCCGGAAAATGGGTTTGTGGAAATGTTGAAGATCACGCCGGAAGTAACGGCGTGCAAGCTGACGATCCAACTGCGAGCCGTTGCAGATGGCACGGAAGCGGAAGTTACTTACTCCCACACCAGCCTGGGGCCGGAGGGCGACGCCTTTGTCCGTTCCTTCACCGAAGAATACTACCGGGAGTTCATGCGCGAGTGGGAAGAGCAGATCAATTACTACTTGCGGCACGGCAGGATGCTTCGTAAAGCGAACTGATAACCGGGTTTGGCGGCTATACCTTTTGTCCCCTTCTTGATCTGGAGCTTTTATGAGACCGAAAGAGTTAGTTGAAAAATGGGTGAAAGCATTCAACAACGGTGATGCGGAGCCAATTGCGGAATTATACGCGGAAGATGCCATCAACCATCAAGTGGCGGAGTCGCCGGTGGAGGGGAAAGCGGCGATTAAAGAAATGTTTCGCAGAGAATTTGCACAGGCGGATATGACTTGCATCGTGGAGAATATTTTCGAGGATGGGGAATGGGCCATCCTGGAGTGGAAAGACCCTCTGGGTCTGCGGGGCTGCGGTTTTTTTCATGTGAAAGAAGACAAAATCATCTTCCAACGCGGGTACTGGGATAAATTATCGTTTTTAAGAATGCACAATCTGCCAATACCGACGGATTGAAAGCAGAATTACAAATAAATGTAAGGGTTGAAAATTCAGGAATAAAACATGAAGATTTCACGGCGCGTTTTCATCATACTTTTTCTCTTTTTGGAGTATATTTCTCAAATGTTCAATCCGGCGGCTCTCTATTCTCAAACCGTGAAAAACGGGGGGCATCACCAGGTTGTTTTGGCGCTCCAAAACGGGTTTTCCAGCGACGGCGCAGTTACGCCGGATTGGATAGAAGCGCTGCGTTACCTGCGGCATCAACCGGGCATATCCGCCGGGCAGTTCGGCCAGAAAACCCTCACCGCAGAGGAAACAACGTGGGCAAATCTGATCAAAACCAAATTGCCGGGGTGGGCGGCCATGGCGGATTCTTTGGCAATCCCTTTCGGGTCGATAACGCCCCCCGGTACGGTGACAATCTTGTTGGGCAACCAGGGCGGGGAGGATGCTTTTTTGTATAAGGACTCCACGATTTGCTTTGATCTCCATAAACTCCATCATGAATACGGAGATGCCCGGGCAGCGATTAATGTCGATCGAATCGGCCGCTTCTTCACCCATGAATTTACCCATGTGCTGCACAAAGCCTGGCGGAAACAGCATCCCCTGAACTTAAATACCCCGCTTGATGCCGCACTCTGGAATTGTTTAACCGAGGGGCTGGGAAACTACCGCTCGCTCTCGGATAAATGGGTGACGGAAAACGGAGCGCTGACCGATCACGCCAAAGCGGTTCTCAGCCGCCTGCAGCCGGTATTCGTTCAGCGAATCTCCGCGCTGCGCCACGCCGGCGATGAAGAAGCGGCAAAATTGATGGAAGGTCTGTCCATGGGCCCGTTTGAGCAAAAGTGGGGCGCGTTAACCGTGGCGCTCTGGCTGGCGCAGGAAGCACAGGGAGACGATGCCAACCTGCAAAAATGGGTAGAGGCGGGGCCTGAGGGGATTCTGACATTGGCTCAGAAATATCTTCCGGAGGAATTGAAAGGAGCAATACGAAATACCGCGGAAAGGGGAAATACACCCTCCGCCGGTTTTGACTAAAGTAAATTCACAAACTCATCAACTGTTAAACCGGCTTCGCGTATGATGCTGCGCAAGGTGCCTTTTGAAATTTCCTTATGGTTCGGTACGGTAATGCGGCGAAATGGCGCAGCGTTTTAGCGCAAAACGATATGGCTGCCGCGCTGATGATCAAATTCATACCCGATTTTCGCCAGCGTCTTGATGACATCTTGCCCGGAGACCGGCAACTTACTCATATTTCAATCACTTCTTCTGTGATCGGAGGAGGAATTGGTTCGCCATGCTTTTCCAGGCTTTCAATATAAGCCTGAATCGCCTCGCGGACATTGGTGAGCGCTTCTTTGCGAGTGGCGCCCTGGGTGATGCACCCTGGCAAAGAAGGAACCGTGGCAACGTAAACGCCGTCTTCATCCTGCTCAATCAAGACGCGATATTTCATAATTTTACTCCCGGTTTTCTTTTGAGTTGAATATAAGAATCAGGGAAAAGATTTGCAAAGCGCAATTTGAGGGCAGGCATAACTTACAAGTGGAATACAACCTCCCGGATCCCGGCCTTGAGGCTGTTGCAGTTTGTCATTCCCGAATGCTTCTATACTAAACGCACGTTGAAATTTCCATTTACAGGTAATGGAGCCATTTTGTAGCCAGGATTCTTTCCCGAACACCGGAGGTGTTCAACATTTGTAGAATTCACCAGCCTCAAATAACCGCCGGAA
>WYBG01000561.1 GCA_011526015.1 Deltaproteobacteria bacterium
ACGATCCCACCGCCAGAATGGCAATGATAACGGCGATGGTAACGGCGTTGGATTTAAGCTGCGCTAACAGGCTCATGCGGTTCTCCTCCTCGGTTAAATGCGGGTCTCGGAATGGGGGTTAGGGGGGGCGGCAGATGTGTTCATGTGTTCATGTGTTAGGGCTCCGGTTTTTCTGGTTACGGTTTCTTGCAACCTGAACACATGAACACCCTACCACTACGCCCTAATCCTCGATCACTTTGAGATATTGCAAGGGGTAATAACCCTGGAGAGACGCCCAGGTGCGGCGGGTATTCAGGATCACCCGGTGGGCGCTTCCCAATGCTTCATACACGTTGGGATTGCCGTCCTCCCGGTAACCGGCGAACAGCACGATGTGCGAGCCGGGCTTGTTCAGGGCGTCGCCGGGTTTCATATCTGTAAACCAGTTGTATTTAGGGCGCCCGGCGACTTCCCGCATATTGGAAGTGCCCCGCTTGCCCTTCAAACCCCAGCACCAGGAAACGAAGCCGGAACAGTCGATCCCGGTAGTGCACTCGGTTACCCCGTGCCGGCTGTAGGAACCGGCGGCCTGGCCGGCTGCCAGTTTGCGGTCGAATTGCTCCGGGTGATCCATACCGCCCCAATCGTAAGCAACCCCCACCACGGTTTCCCCGGGTTTAAAATCGCTCTTGTAAGGTTGATTTTGCGGGCAGGTGACCCGGGTATTGATCTCCTGACAAACCCAGCGGTGTTCCGCCACCTGCCGGGCCCGCTCGATCATCTCCTCCCGGCTCACCGGTTCGAGCTTGTCGGCGCGCTGGGTGGTCTGGCCGGGCAGGAACAAACAACCGGCGAACACCGCAATTATTTGGATAATTCGTTTCAACATTGATCCGTCTCCTTCAGTGCCACATTCAAGAGCCTGGTTCTTTTTCTCATCAATTGGTATCCCAAAGGTAAATCACGACTTTGCTTTGCTGCACGGCCATCTGATAGACCCGGCCTTCTCTCACCCGGAATTGATCGATAGGAAGGGCAAAATGGTCCAGGGATATGTCTTCGATCCGGGCAGTGAGGTTGCCGGCGGAGTCGTATTTGCGGATGATCTTTTTGACCTGGATCGGCTCTCCACCGGAGGAAACTTCCAGGGCGACGTAGGTATTTCCTTGTGCATCCGCGCCCAGATTTTGCAGGGAGACCAATGTTTCCGTATCGCTTTCCCACTGGATTTGCAAAGTGTCCGGCGCGCCCCGCGCCGGGGCTGAGCGGGTAACTATCCCCCGGTTTCCTCCCAGCCGGCGGGCTGGCGTTTCCTGCCGCAGCGACTGGTTTTCCAGCGGCTCTAACTGGCGGCTGGCGTTTACCCGGAAAACCTCCTCGCCATAGAGCATCTCGAACCGGGCTTCTCCTTCTACGAAACGCACGCTGCCGGCAGCGACCCCTAACGCTTCCTCGCGAATGAATTTTCCCATCGAATCGTAATACACCAGCCGCTCCCGCAGCGGATCGCTGACTACAAATCCGCCGTCCGGCAGCACGTCGAAGCTGGCTGGCCCCTGGGGAAGCTCATCCTCCGCCCCGGCGGTGGCGGTGAGAGCCTGCGGGTCGAGCGCCGCGCCCTCCGCGGCATAAACTTGCAGCGGTATTTCCACGGTGCGGCTGACCGCGATCTCGCGAATCCCCGGCTGGCCGCCGGGTTCGCTGCAAAATGTGAAAAACAGCCCGGAAAATACGGCTATGATGAAAAAGAGAGTTTTTCTCATATTGGCTTATCTCCCGAATAGTTTTAGGCATTGGACCGGCTGCATATTGCTCCATTAGATTTTGACTGGAACTAAAAAATTAGACAGGATGTACAGGATAAAAATGTCGAAAAGTCAATCCCGGAAAACCAGAATCCAGTGAATCCTGCTTGTGCCTGTGGCGTTCATCCAGTCAAGAAGTCACTTCCGCCGGATGAAAATAAATTCACCGTCCTCGTCGCCGGTCTCCCGGATCACCCCGAACTGGGGCACCTGGCTGTTGGGGCTGTTATTGATAACCGGCTCGCGCAAGCTGGAGAATAAACGTTGCGCCGGTAAATAGTTTTCCGGGTTCTCCTGTAATCTCTTGATAAAGTATTTGACAAACTCGCTCTTATCCGGCACTTCTTTCATGGCCCCGCTGGTCATTGCCTTCCGGCTGGGATATTTATATAACTCCTCGGTGGCGCGGTCGGGGCGGTCGGCGCTGCCGCCAAAGGCGTCGCGGGTTTTAAAAATGCCCCCGCTGAAACAGGCGTCGGAGATCAGCAGGGTGTGTTTGCTGCGAATGCCGGTGATATAATCCCGCAGAATACCGTTCGACAGCCAGGTTCCACGAGAATTTTTCTTGGTATCCGCGGGCAGCCAGAACCCCTGGTTAAACTGCTCATCCCAGTAGCCGTGCCCGGCGTAAAAAATCAGCAGATTATCATTGGGAGTCACTTTCTCCACTAATTTATCCAATTCGTCGGTGATTTGCGCTTTGGTAGGATTTTTCAGAAAAACGATGTTCTGCGGATCGAAGGTATAATAGCCGGTGAGCGCGTTGATGATATTCTGGGCGTCCTGAAGCGGGTAATCCAGGTCTTTAACGCTGTCATCGATATAATCCTGCACCCCGATGATCAACCCGTAAAAACGCCCCGGGCTGGAGAGCGTGGCAGGCCCGCCGGTTGCGGCCACCGGGCGAGAGCCCCGTGTGGCCTGCGGATCGGGGTCGGGCTGGGTAGCTCCCGAAGGAAAGTGCGTCGGCGAAGCCGGGGCGGGTTTGGGCTGCTGCGTTGCCGCCTGGGGGGTAACAACCGGCTCAGCCGCCTGCAAACCGCCGCGAAGGGTTATATTGCGGTAGGCGATAAATTTCTCGCTCATATCCTGGTGGCCGTAAACGATGAAGCCCAGGTAGCCTTTGCGGGGAAAATCGGTGTTGCCGATAATTCCCCGGGCCATTTCCTGGTCGTCCACGGAAAGAGTAATATCCTGCCGGGTGAGGGTAATCCGGTAACGGTGCCATCGATCTAACTGGATTATCTCCCCTTCATAGTCGCTCAGTTCGGAGTCCAGCCAGTTTTCATAAAAGCCGGTGCGGAACCAGACGTCCTCATCCCAGGCGGTCTTGACCGTCAGGGCGTCCGCCCCGGGCGTTCCCCAGGGAAGTTTGCTCTGCGAAAACGCGACGATGATCTCTTGCAAGGTATCCGCCAAAATGGCCTCGAATTCCAGGGTCAGGCTTTGAGATTTGTCGAGGTCATAAACTTCCGCCTTGCTCCATAGCGACATGGGGAGGTACGGCAGGGTAAACCCTTCGGGAGAATACTGGATGCGGGGATCCTGCGAGTCGCTCTGAAAATCGGAAGCGCCCAGCCGCCGCGTTTCTCCCAGGGAGAGGGTGTAAGTTTGCTGGGGATCGCGCCCTACGGTATAGGAGCCGA
>WYBG01000562.1 GCA_011526015.1 Deltaproteobacteria bacterium
GGAGACGTGATAAAATTACCGATTCTGTATCATTAGCCATTGCAGGAGGAGCTATGAAGATTAAGGAAAAGATGGAAGGGGATATTGCCGTGCTCACGGTTAGCGGGAATATGATGGGAGGTCCGGAATCATCGGCGCTGCACGACAAAGTGAAAAGTCTGATCAGTGACGGGTTGAAAAAGGTAGTGGTGGACATCAAAGGCGTTAAGTGGATGAACAGCTCCGGTTTGGGAGTGCTGATGGCCTGTATGAGTTCTTTGCAGCAAGCCGGGGGAAGCATGAAATTATCCAACGTAACGGAAAAAGTACAAAGCATCTTAATGATCACCAAGCTGATCGAGTTGTTCGAAACCTATGAAAATGCCGAAAGGGCTGTGGCGAAATTTTTGGAAGAAGAAAAAGCGCATTAAATCCCCTTTCTAATGGAAATCGAGAAAAGCTCCCAGTTGCAAAATGGGAGCTTTTTATTATGCGACGTTCTTTTCAACATCCCTGGAATGTTTCTGCAAGCGAAGCCTTTCAACTTCCGCATCAATTACGAGCTTATGTTCAGCTTACCGACGATACTTCCTTGAGTTCGATGCGGCGTATTGCCGCCGGCGTTTCGTTTTCCGGGAACGGCCAGGATTTATCCGCGACTGCCGCACTAACAGGTTTTCCCGACCCGGAGAACCGCCGCCGTCGCGTTCCCCAATTCCCGCGGCAGGCAAAGCGGTTGCGGAAAGAACGTGCGTGAATCGTGAAGCGTGATCAGTAAGAGAGGGATTCTATGGCAACTCGCCAGGAAGAGATTCGGGAATTGAAAGCGCAAAACCGCCGCCTGGAAAAAGCCCTGGGCGACCGGGAACGGGAACTTTACTCCATCCAGCGGATCGGCAAGGCGCTCAGCTCTACCCTGCACCTCGATGAATTGCTGAACCTGATCATGCAGGAAATCACCACCCTGATGGACGCCGACCGCAGTTCCCTGTTCCTGGTGGACCACGAGCGGAAACAGATCTGGTCGAAAATTGCCCTGAAAGCGGAGGTAAAAGAGATCCGCCTGCCCCTGGGCAAGGGCATCTCCGGGCACGTGGCCGCCGCCGGCGAAACCATCAACATTCCCGACGCCTACAAAGACAGCCGCTTCGACCCCGCCACGGACAAAAGAACCGGCTACCGCACCCGTTCCATCCTGTGCATCCCGGTGTGGAATCCCGCCGCGCCGGGCGATTTGCAGAAAATCATCGGGGTAATCCAGGTGCTGAATAAAAAGCAGGGCGTGTTTACTACCGAAGACGAAACCCTGTTAGAGGCCCTGGCGGGGCAGGTGGCCATTTCTATTTCCCACGCCTGGCTTTATGACCGCCTTGCCAAAAAATTCCGCGAAACCGACCTGCTCTACGAGGTAGAGCAACTGCTAAGCTCCGAATACGAATTGCCGGTTATCACCCAAAAGATTCTCCACAAAACGGTTATCCATTTGAAAGCCCGCTGGGTGCTGGCCTATTTCCCGGTGGAAGGCCAGTACTGGTTCCTGGGCGTCAACGAGGGGGGAGAGGAGCGGTTTATGAGACACACCGCCGTTTCCTTAGGGTGGACGGATTTTGCGCAGCATCCCTCCCCGGCGGGGCTAAGGTATTGCCGGGAAGAGTGCCGGCAATATTTCGGGATCGAAGAAAACCTCGATTCGGCGACGCTGGCGGCGCTGGTTTCGCCTATCCGGTTTTATCACCAGGATTACGGGGTATTGATTGCCCTGGGCCTGAAAGCCGCGGAGGGGCAGGATTTCGACGATGAACGGATCATGCTGGAATTAGTGGCGCAAATGATCTCCCGGGCGCAGGAGATCTATCAGCTCCGGGAAACCGCCTTGAAGCGCGAGCGCCTCTCCGCCATCGGCCAGATGATGAGCACCGTGGTACACGATATTCGCGGGCCGGTGAACACCATTTACGGATTCATGGATTTGATCGAAGATACCGGCACTTCTGCCAGCGAGCGCCGGGAATTCGCCGAAATTATCCGCGATGAGATCAAATCCGCCATGAACATGATTACCGAAGTGCTGGATTTTGCCAAAGGGAAAACCAGCATTCTGCCCCGTAAAACCAGCGTGGACAACCTGGTGAAGCGTTTCACCCCGCGGTTGCGGCAAATGTGCCAGCAGCAAAATACCGAACTGCTCTGCGAGGTCAACAGCAGCCAACTGATTTACGCCGATGAAGAAAAACTGAACCGGGTGTTTTACAATATCACCAAGAACGCCCTGGAGGCCATGGGAGAGGGAGGCAAATTCCATTTTGAAGTAACCGACGACAGCCGGGAAGTGGCCTTTCGTTTTTCCGATAACGGCCCGGGTATTCCCCGGGATATCCGGCATCGCCTGTTCGATTCCTTTGTGACCAGCGGAAAGGAGAGCGGAACCGGGCTGGGGCTGGCAATCGTCAAAAAAATCGTGGATGAACATCACGGCGAGATCGAAATCGATTCCCGCGAAGGGGAGGGCGCCACGTTTCTGATCAAATTGCCGGTGTACCGCTAATCCATTTCTTCTGATTTAATTGCCAATTGCCAATTGGCAATTCGCAATTAACGTAAACTCCCGAGGGTCTCCATGCCGCTGCCCTGGCGCAAGCTCATTTTCTACTATCACCCGGTTTTCCTGGAGCATCTTCCGGGGCTTCGCCACCCGGAAAACCCGGAACGCCTGAACATGATCGTGCGACACTTGCAGGAGAAGAATATTTGGGAGCAGTTGCAGGTAGCCGCTCCCCCGGCGGCGGACCTGAAATGGATCGAAACCAATCACAGCCCTTCCTATATCCGCTCGGTTGAAGAAGCCTGCCGGCGCGCCCCGCTGATTTTGGACGGGGGAGATACGGTGGTGACCGCCCGTTCCTATGAGGCGGCGCTCCACGCCGTAGGAGCCTGCCTGGCCGGGGTGGATGACCTGCTGAACGGCCGCGCCGGATCGGTATTCTGCGCTTTGCGCCCGCCGGGACACCACGCGGAGCACGCCGAGGCCATGGGTTTCTGCCTCTTCAACAACGCGGCGATTGCCGCCCGCTACGCCCTGGACCGCCATTCCCTGCAACGGGTGTTCATTCTGGACTGGGACGTGCATCACGGCAACGGAACCCAGAACAGCTTTTACGATTCCGCGGAAGTCTATTTTTGCAGCATTCACGAATGGCCCCTCTATCCCGGCAGCGGAGCGCGGGATGAGCGCGGGCGGGGATTGGGCAAAGGATATACCCTGAATATCCCCTTGCTCGCCGGGGGCGGCGATGAGGAATACCTGGAAGCGTTGCGGGATCAAATCATTCCCGAACTCCGGCACTATCATCCGGATTTGTTGATCATTTCCGCCGGTTTCGATGCCCATGAAGATGATCCCCTGGCGCAAATGCGGGTCTCTACCAACGGCTACCGGGAAATGACCCGGCTGCTCCGCCAAACCATGCAGCCCATTAACGGTGGAAAGATTCTCTCCGTGCTGGAAGGCGGGTATCACCACCATAACCTGGCGGAAAGCGTGCAGGCGCACTTAGAGGCGCTGGTGGAGGAGGAGGGCGCAGGGCGCAAAGTGTAAAATGCAAAATGAAAAGTGGGTAGTCTCCCTGTTGAGTGTTGCTAATGGATTCCAGGAGAAAAAAGTCGATTTTTAGACCAATTTTCTGCGATTTTGGACAGTTTCCATGGTAGAAACAAGGTAATTTAGACCAGCAACACTCGA
>WYBG01000087.1 GCA_011526015.1 Deltaproteobacteria bacterium
ATTAGACCTTATAACTTTTTAAGTTGTTGATAAAACTTAATTTGTTCAATTGCCGTCAATGATCAAAAGTTGTCATTCCCGTGAAAACGGGAATCCAATTCGCAAAAATCGTGGATTCCCGCTAAAACTTGTGCCCGTATGTTTTAAACGGGTAACATGCGGGAATGACAGGGGAGTAAAAAACATCTATTCATAAAAAACAATTACTTAACCAGTTATAAGGTCTATTTTAAATAATCCAGTTTTGTCCTGTTAATCCTGTCAAAAAGTCTAATTTAACATTGTCAAGATAGTTACATTTCTGAGAATCTATAGCTGACCGCTGAAAGCTAAATTTTGAATTCCTCCGGAAAAAAGCTCCGGAACTGTTCCTCATACAGGCGCCGGTACAATCCCCCGGGGGTGCGCAGCAATTCCTCATGTTTTCCCGCCTCCGCAATGGTTCCGTTTTCAAACACGACAATCCGGTGCGCAGCCTGCACCGTGGAAAGCCGGTGGGCGATGATCAGGGTGGTGCGGTTCTGCATCAGCCGTTGCAGCGCCTCGCGGATCTGGTTTTCCGATTCGGAGTCCAGCGCCGAGGTGGCTTCATCCAAAATCAGGATGGGAGCGTTTTTGAGAAAAGCCCGCGCCAGGGCCACCCGCTGCTTCTGCCCCCCGGAAAGCTTGATCCCTCCTTCCCCGATCTCGGTTTGATACCCCGCCGGTAACGTCGCAATAAACTCATGGGCGTTGGCGGATTTCGCCGCGGCCAGCATCGCTTCCTCGTCAGCCCCGGGTTTGCCCATCAGAATATTTTCCGCCACGGTTCCGGAGAAAAGGATCGGCTCCTGCGGCACCAGGGCCACCTGGCGGCGCAGGGAGCGCAGCTGGTAATCCCGCACGTCCCTGCCGTCGATCAATACCGCGCCTTCGCTGACGTCGTAAAAACGGGGAATCAGCTTCACGAAGGTGGATTTGCCCGCCCCGCTGGGCCCCACCAGCGCGATGATGCTCCCGGCGGGGATAGTGAGATCGATACCCTTCAAGACCGGCCGCCCCGGTTCATACCCGAAGCTGGCGTCGCTGAAACGGATTTCCCCTTGCAGGTGGGGAACCTTTAGCGCCCCGGGGCGGTCTTCGATCTCCGGGGCGGTGGTGAAGACCTCGTAAATCCGGTCGATGGCGGAGCGGGAGTTGGCGATGAGGATGGTCAAATCCGACAACCGCCCCAGGGGAGAGTAGAACATGCCCAGGTACACGTAAAAGGCGGTCAGCTCCCCGATGGTCAACCGCCCGTGAATGACCTGAGCCACCCCGTACCACACCACCAACACCGGGGCCAGGGAGGTGATCAAACCGATCAGCGCCCCGGCCAGGGCGTTGTTTTTGGTGTTGGTGATGCGGTAATTGAGGTACACCCGGCTCTCCTGGAAAAAAGTCTGCTCCTCCACCTTCTCCAGGGTGTAGGACTGGATGATAGAAATGCCGCCTAATTTTTCCTGCACGTTGCCGGAGATTTCTTCCATTTTCTGCTGCGCCTTGCGGCTGGATTTCAGGATTTTCTTGCGGAAATGCCGGTTCAAGGCCACGTACAGGGGAAGCACCGCAATGGATACCAGCGCCAGGCGCCAGTTCATGTGAAAAATCAACGCCGAGATGACCGCCAGGGAGCTGAGGTCCATGATCGAATTGGTGATCGCCGCGCCCACGAAATTCTGCGCAATGGCGGTGTCGCCCAACAGCCGGGAAGCGATGGAGCCGACCTGGCGGGTTTCATAGTACCCCAGCCAGATTTTTTGCAGGTGCACCCAGAGGTCGTGGCGGAGATCGAAAATCAGCCGCTGGTTGGCGCGGTCGGCCAGGTAGGAGCGGTAATAGGTAATTACCGACCAGAAGATGTAGAGCAGGATGAGAAAGACCATGGAGGCGCTGATTTTTCCCAGGTCCGGCGAGGGGGTTTTGAGCACGTAGTCGATCACGTCTTTCAGAACCCAGGGAAAGACCACCGGGATGTTGAATTTCAGCAGCCCGCAAACGGTCGCCCCGGCGATCCACCAGCGGTAGGGCCGGGCGTAGGAAAAGAATTTTCTCAGCGCAGGCGAAAATATTTTCATGATGCTCCCTCCGGTTGGATTTCAGGAAAACGATGCGATGTTATGCTATGACACGCTTGCTCTTCCATTTTTCCGAAGGAATTTACCATCGGAAACGGCTGAATTGCCATAAAATTAAAGAAAGGCGGCGCAAAAAAAACCAGTTGATATCCCCCCCCTCATATATTATCTTTTAGCGGGAAGAGAGAAAATGAGGGAAGGTATTCTCACCCGGATTCACCCTTGAGCATTGGGATTACGGTGATGAGCCACTTATTCACCGGCGCGATCTGCAAAGATATTCTTCGCAGAAAATCCTTCTCCCGGCGATGGCGTTCAGGCTGCCTGAGCCGGGAGCACTATTTCCCTAAACCAATTCACAAAATAAGCCCGTTTTCAGCTCCACAACAGGAGGGGAAGCGGGTTTTGTGTTTTTAATAGAAGATGCAACCGGGGTTAAGCATTATAACGCATAACTCCATACCCCAGGAAATGGCTTACCACATGCAAATCTCAGGAGAGTTACCCATGAGACTCATTATTCTCTTCTGTATAATGCTGGCAATTCTCCTTCTTATTTTGGATTGCAGTTCCGATAGCACCTCGTCTGCAGAAGAGGAAATTGAAGGTGATTACCTGTTTGTGGAGATGGTTATTATTAGTTATGCCAGACAGATCAGCGGGAATTGTGAACCAGAGGAACCGCTTGGCCACACGGGAATTCAATATGAATATGATCCAAACACTCGCACATTAAATTATCGCGCAGGTCCTCTATTCCCCGTTAACGAGCAATTACAAATGGTTTTTGCGGAAAGGCAATTTTTTGAACCACCTACTTTAGCTGGCGGAGGAGACCGCACCGAGGTGATACCGGTTTATTTTATTCCCGATCAATTGACCCGAAAAACTTACCTGGAAGGAGCTGATTCGAATGATGTTTCTTTAAATATTCCTGCTTGTAACGGATTCTGTTGGTAGCTCAGCGAACCGTTCAACTCCTGCCGGAGTTGTGATAGATTCTAAAGTTTCTGATGACTACAAACATTGAACCCCTATCGGGGTTCCCTTTGAATATA
>WYBG01000563.1 GCA_011526015.1 Deltaproteobacteria bacterium
AGCAGCGGCTATTTTATGTTTGATCATTGGGCGCGGTTGGAGTACTTAGAATTTTCCAAACCCAATTACCAGACCCAATATTTAGCCCTGCAAATCTGGCCGGAAGACACCGTCGCCATCGACGTTATCCTGGACTCCATCCTTGTAGCCCTGCCCCCGGGGCCGGGTGCGGCCATAAGCGGCTTCGAGCTGAAGCAGAATTATCCCAATCCCTTCAATCCCGTTACCACCATCGAATTTTCCGTTCCCATCCGCAGCCAGGTTCGTTTGACAATTTTCAACCTGGTGGGAGAGACGGTCAGCGCGCCGGTTTCGCGGGAGCTGCCCCCGGGAATCTACCGGGTGCGCTGGGACGGCAGCGCCCTGCCCGGGGGGGTCTATTTTTACCGTTTGTGGGTGACGGCGCAGGCCGGCGGAGAGTATCCCGGCGGTATTTTCAGTGAAACGAAGAAGTTGGTTTTGGTGAAGTGATATTTTCTTATATTATACCCACGGAGAGGAGTATCTGGTAAAACAACTATTCCCCTCTTTTGTAAGGGGGAATAGTCACCGCACTGAACTCTGAACTATTCCCCTCCTTCACAACTAATCTTTACCCACATTTTTTGCGGGGAAGGGGAAAAAGGGAGGAAATTTTCAGCCGTCCCTGCGGGACTTTACAGGGTATTGCCTGTTTTATGTTCCCCGATATGAATATCGGGGCTATTTTCGGTTGTCTCTACGAGACAAACAGCTTTGGCCTCGATGAAAAATATCCCGCAGGGATAAATGAAAATAGCCCCGCGATTCATCGCGGGGATTGAAGAACGGTTTATAAGGATAGTCCCGGAGGGACGAATGAAAAGATGTGGGTAAAGATTAGCCTTAGTAAGGAGGGGAATTGTTACAACTTGCCAACAAAAACCCGGAGTACCTACCATGTTCAAACCATTCACCTTTTTCCTAATCCTTCTATTCGCCCTCTCCCCGGCGTTTGCCCAGGAGAAGCCCACCATTCCGCAGGTGCGACAAATGATCCGCGAGTTCGAGAAAGCGCGCTTTGCCAACCAGCAGCAGTATCTTGCCAAAACCGCCACGCTGAACCAGACCGGGTACGACGTGGCCGCTTACACCCTCAACCTGGGCCTTTGGCCGGATACTCAACTGCTGCAAGGCTCCGTGGTGATGGAGGGGCGCAGCAAGGTTAACTCCCTGGCCAGCCTGGAAATCGACCTGTTCTCCAACATGATCGTCGATTCCGTGCTGCAAAACGGAACCGCGCTGAGCTACACCCACGCCGGCGACCTGCTCACCCTGCAAATGCCCGCTCCCCTGAACCAGAACGACCCCTTCGCGGTGGAAATTTTCTACCGCGGCAATCCCCAGGGCGGGGGCGGGCTGGGAACCTGGGGGTGGGACCAGCACCAGGGCGTACCCATGATCTGGACCCTCAGCCAGCCCTACGGCGCTCCCGCCTGGTGGCCCTGCAAGGACGATCCCGCGGACAAGGCCGATTCGGTGTTCCTGAACATCACCGTGCCCGAAAACTTAGTGGTAGCCTCCAACGGGCTGCTGCAAGGGATTACCCCGCAGATCGGCAACCGCCATACTTACCACTGGGCACACCGCTATCCCATCAGCACCTACCTGGTATCGTTGGCGATCACCAATTATGCGGAATTTTCCAACTGGTATGTCTCCGCTTCCGGCGATTCCATGGAATTGACCTACTACGTCTATCCCGAACACCTCAACGAGGCGATAGAAGATTTCAGCGTCACCCCGGCGATGGTCAGCGCCTACGCCGAACGGTTCGGGGAGTATCCATTTCTCGATGAAAAATACGGCATGGCGATTTTCCCCTGGGGCGGGGCCATGGAGCACCAGACCATGACCTCCTACGGAGCCGGATTGGTGACCGGGCTGCATTGGTTCGACTGGATCACCGCCCACGAGCTTTCCCACATGTGGTTCGGCGACTGCATCACCATGAAATACTGGTCGCACATCTGGATGAACGAGGGGTTTGCCTCCTACTCCGAGGCGCTCTGGGCGGAATCTCTGGGCGGCTGGCCGGCTTACCATGATTACATGCTCAGCCAGGACCCCGGCTTTTTCCAGGGCAGTTTGTGGATCGAGGATTCCCTCAACGTGGGGGCGCTGTTCAGCAACACGGTGTACGACAAAGGCTCCTGGGCGCTGCACATGCTGCGCGGGGTAATGGGCGATACGCCCTTCTTCACCGCCCTGAAGAATTACGCCGCCGATCCCAATTTCTACTATGGCAACGCGACCACGGAGGATTTCCAGGCGGTGTGCGAGGCGGTGTACGGCCAGAGCTTAGAATGGTATTTCGAGGAGTGGGTGTACCGGGAAGGAAGGCCGAGTTATGTGTCCACCTGGCAGACCGGCCCGGCCGCGGGGGGCTACGAAACCATCCTGACGCTGATACAGTCCAACGCCATTCCCTACAAAATGCCCTTGCAAATCCGCCTCTCCGCGGGCTTGCAAACGGCCGATTTCACGGTATGGGATAGTCTGAACTTCCAGGAATTCCAGTTCACCACCGCTTTTGAACCCACGGAGCTGGCGGTGGACCCCGACGACTGGGTGTTGAAGAATCTTACCCAGGGCAGCACCTACGCCGTGGGCGGCAGCGTGATCAATGCGGCCAATTCTACCCCCGTGGCCGGGGCGCTGGCGGTCTGGGAAGGGCCTATCGATCCCAATACCGGCACTTCGCTGGGTTACGGTTTCGATTCCACGGACGTCAATGGGAATTTCCAATTCACCTTAGTGAGCGGGGATTACGCTTTTGCAGCCCTGAACGACGGTTTTTTGCAAAGTGAGACGATTTTCCGCCAGGTGTCCGGCGCGATCAGCAACCTCACCCTCACTCTCTCGCAGCCGGAAGCGGCCTTCAGCCTGGATTCCCTGGGAGTGGCGCTCTCGCAAAACCAGGCGCTCGATACCCTGCTGCTGGTTTCCAATCTCGGCAGCGGGGACCTGTTCGTGCAGGCGGTGGAGGGAAATTTTACGGCGGCTGCCCCTGCCCCTGCTCCTGCCCCTCTCAATTCTTTGTTGCTTCGCCGGCACATTCCCCTGGAAAAATTGCAGCGATCGGGTGCGCCGTCCCGGGGTATCGCCGCCGACCCGGTGGACTCCCTGTGGGTGCAGATTCACCACGACCTGCGGGAAAACGCTCAAAACCAGTTCGACCTGGAAAATACCTACGTTCAGGATGACGCCGGGCTGGTGTATGTCAAGCTCACTACCTACGGCAACCTGGTTCCCCCGGGCAATTTCCGCAGCAACGTGTTTTTGGACGCCGATAACAACGCCTTCACCGGGCTGTACATCAACGGGCTGGGAGTGGATTACCTGGTAGCGCTGGGCGACTTCGGGGGCGGGCTCTACGCCTATTTGTTGTGGTGGAACGCCGCGGCGCAGACCTTTGATTTTATCGGGGAGGTGGACTACTTCAACTTCAACACCACCGGCAGAAGAGTGGTCTTCGGGGTCTCCAAAGCGCTGTTGGACAATCCCGTACAGTTGGGAATTTTCATTAACGCTTTCAACAAGGCCAATATCGCCCCCACGGTCGATTACGCGCCGGCCAGCCATTTGGGGTATCTCTCCGCTTCGTTCGAGGACGTTCCCTGGCTGAAGATCGAGCCATTGTTCGGCCTGGCCGGCGCCGCCAATGATACTGCGTTGATGATCGTGATCCAGCCGGAAAACATTCAGCCGGGGTATTATTTGAGTGGGATTACCCTTTACAGCAGCCACGCCGGGGAAATGCGCAAGGATTTCATCCCCATCTACCTCGATTACGCCACCGGCATCGTCAGCAGCGAGCCGCAAATTCCCACCCGATTCGAGGTGGGGCAGAACTACCCCAACCCCTTCAACCCCAAAACCCACGTTCGCTTCGGCCTGCCCGCCCCCGCGAGGGTGAAAATCGAGATATTCAACCTCTTAGGCCGGCGGGTGTACCTGGAAGAAACCCAACCGCTTCCTGCCGGATACCATCTCTTTGAATGGAACGGGCAGAGCGCCGCCGGGCAGGAAGTTTCCAGCGGCATCTATTTTTACAGAATCAGCGATGGGAAAAATATGGCGGTGCGGAAAATGGTTTTATTGCGGTAAAAGCGGTGTTCGGGTGTTAGGGTGTTCAGGTGTTTTAGTGGGAGTTAGACGTTCCACTTCAGGCGGAAGTGGAACGTCTGTATCCTGGTTTTTGGTGTGAGCTTTATACAAGCAGAACACTATATCACTTGAACACTTGCGCCGATCCGAAGGATTCCCCTGAAAAGGCATCCCTTTGGTAAAACCACGGCTTCGCCGCAGGAAACACCTGAACACAGGCTGTTTTAATTTAGGAGGGCCATACCATGGCAAATGCAATGTATAAACCGGTTCTTTTTCTCTTAGCATTGCTGTTCATGAATTTCTTATTTGCCCAGTGGCAACCAACCTCCGGCCCACAAACACCGCGAGGACTCATGATCAGAACGGCTGTCTTGAAAGGAGATACGATTATCGTTGGCACACATGGCAAAGGTATGTACCGATCCGGGGATAATGGGGCCAATTGGGAGGCAGCGCATTCCGGCCTCCCCGGGGGAAGCGGTTCTTACATTTATAGTTTGGCGCTGTTCGGGGATACAGTATTAACGGGCACTCACAAGGGAGTTTTTCTTTCTACCAGTTATGGGACCAACTGGGCGGC
>WYBG01000088.1 GCA_011526015.1 Deltaproteobacteria bacterium
CCGGATTTTCTAACAACTCCATTATTTTCTCCCAAACCAGTTGATCTAAATAATCTTGCCGAATAAACCATTTCAATATAACTCATTAATGTTCCTCAAAGGATTTCTCAATGCAAGAAATTTTCTTTGTTTCCGAACCTTTATTTCATAGTTTTGGTTTTCGACAATAGTGAAATTCACGCGTGAACTCGAAAGTTGCTACTGTGTACGGGGTGTCACATCACAGCCCAGGGTTCGACGACGTCGAACCCTGGGACAAGAGAAATTAGAATGCCGGAAACCCTGAAAGGGTTTTACAAACCACACATTGTGAAACCCTTTCAGGGTTTGGCGTAAATCGGTTATTTCGTTACTCAGGGTTCCCCGTGGCCGGGAAACCCTGGGCTATGCTGTATAACGCCTACGGCGTAAACGGTTTTGCCCGGCTTAGGTTTACGCCTATGCGCCTTCGCGGGAATGACATTTTGAGCGAGTTTTTCAAAGGGCTAAAATGTTACTCGGAACAAAACACTAAAACACATTAACACCGGAACACTACCGCACCCTTCGCCGCCGATTGCGCACGTAATCCTCGAACAAATACTCGCCCAACCCCTGCAAGCTGGTATAAAACGCCCGCCCGTTGTTCACTTTGGTAAAATCGCGCACGAATTGCTGCAGATAGGGGTCGCGCGCCACCATGAAGGTGGTCACGATGATGCCCACCTGCCGGCATTGCCCGGCTAAGCGCAGGGTGCGGTTGATGATTTTGCGGTCCAGCCCGAAAGCGTTCTTGTAATACTTCAGCCCTTCCCGCAGGCAGGTCGGTTTGCCGTCGGTGATCATGAAAATCTGCTTATTAGGATTTTTGCGGCGGCGGAGAATGTCCATAGCCAGCTCCAGCCCGGCCACGGTGTTGGTGTGGTAGGGTCCCACCTGCAAATAGGGCAGGTCGCGGATCTCGATCTGCCAGGCGTCGTCGCCGAAGGCTAAAATATCCAGGGTATCCTTGGGGTAGCGGGTGGTAATCAGCTCCGCCAGGGCCATGGCTACCTTTTTTGCCGGGGTGATGCGGTCTTCCCCGTAGAGGATCATGGAGTGGGAGACGTCGATCATCAGCACCGTGGAAGTTTGCGATTTGTATTCGTTCTCCACCACTTCCAGGTCCTCTTCCATGAGGTTGAACTCCTCGATGCCGTGGCGCACCTGGGCGTTGCGCAGGGAATCGGTCATGGCGATCTGGTCGATGGAATCGCCGAACTGGTATTCCCGGCGGTCGGTGGTGGGTTCGTCGCCCTGCCCGGCAAAGGGGGTGCGGTGCTCCCCGCGCCGGGACTTGCGCAGCTTGCCGAAGATCTCTTCCAAAGAGCGCCGGCGAATGGTCTGCTCCGATTTGGCGGTCAAGATAAAGGTCTCGCCGCCGGGTTCTTCTTCGCGGATGTAGCCTTTATCCTGCAAATCCTGGATGAAATCTCCCATACCGTATTCATCGTCGGTCATGTTATACTTTCGATCCAGCAGATTCAGCCAGTGCAGGGCCTCTCCCACGTCCCCCGCGGTGTGCGCCAGGATCTGCATGAACAGATCCAGCAGCTTATCGAACGCGGTTTCCCCGGCGTCCCCGGGGATAAATTCGGTGAATCTATATCCAAGCATGATGCGGGCCTTTCGAGTAAGTCTATTTTGGAACCACGAATTACACGAATTTCACGAATTACGTGATTTGCGGAATCATGGTTTATCACGGAACCTTAAGGCAGCTACCGTTGAATTCCGAAATAAAAATAAACCGTTTGCCCTCTAATATCAAGCGCAAATATGGCCGGGCGGAAGCGATTCGAGCCGCCGCGGGGCAAAAATCATAAACACCGTTTGAAATGCGTCGAGCGGAAGGTTATCTTTGGCAAGGTTCGAGACGGTATGATCAATTTGAGGCCTAAAAAATCGCCATGAAAACAACCCATCTCTGCATCACCGGCGATTCCCGCAAAATGGCGGAAATCCTGGCGACCTCGGTTCACTTAGTGGTAACCTCGCCGCCGTATTGGCAACTGAAGGATTACGGATCGGCAGGGCAGATCGGGTTCAATCATTCCTATCAGGAATACATCAACTATCTGAACCTGGTGTGGAAGGAGTGCGACCGGGTGCTGCACCCCGGCTGCAGGATGCTCATCAATATCGGGGATCAATTTGCCCGGGCGGTTTATTACGGACGCTACAAAGTCATTCCCATTCGCACGGAGATCATCAAATTCTGCGAGACCATCGGCTTCGATTACATGGGGGCGATCATCTGGCAGAAAAAAACTACTATGAACACCACCGGGGGGGCCACGGTGATGGGGTCGTTTCCGTTCCCCCGAAATGGCATCGTGGAGATTGATTATGAATTTATCCTGATCTTCAAGAAACCCGGCGACGCTCCCAAAGTTACCCAGGAGGTAAAGGAAAAATCTCGCCTTTCAAAAGAGAAGTGGAAAGAATATTTTTCCGGGCACTGGTATTTTAACGGCGTAAAGCAGGATGGCCACATTGCCATGTTCCCCCTGGAGTTGCCAAAGCGGGCAATTGAAATGTTCACCTTTGCAGGCGAAACGGTATTGGACCCATTCCTGGGCAGCGGAACTACCTCGCTGGCGGCAATGGCGACCCGGCGCAATTCTATCGGCTATGAAATAAATGAAGATTTTCTGCCCGTCATCAAAAACCGGTTGGAGGGCAACGATCCCTCTTTGTTCGATGAATACGATATTCAATACCGGAAACAGCAGTTGGGTGAAGTAAACTGGCAGGAGGAAATTGGCCGGCTTCCTTATGTATTTTCTGACCCGATCCGGTTTGATAAAAAAATCGACCCGAACACCCTGAAATTCGGCTCGAAAATCAGCCTGAAAGACGCTGCGGCCGGGGTGAAGCGCGAAGAGTATTACACCGTGAAGGAAATCCTCTCTGCCAATCTGATCAAATTGAACACCGGCCTGGTCATCCGGCTTATCGGGGTAAAGCCCCGGCAGGAAACCCTGGCCGCCGCAAAAGATTTTTTGCAAAGAAAACTTCTACCCGGCCAGGTCTTTCTGAAATTCGA
>WYBG01000564.1 GCA_011526015.1 Deltaproteobacteria bacterium
AAAAAGATAAAAAAAGTCCCCAAATTCAACAAGGCGAAAATTGAATTGAACAAAAAATTGATCAACCCCTGCAAACCCTTTCCACTATGCAAATTTTTGCGCGAAAAAAATCTATTCGTCAGGGCTGTGCAAAGTGTAAATTCCCTTGCCGGGGGGAGGGGAGGGTGTTATAGTGTTTGGGCGTTCTGGTGTTTTGGATTGCTTCCCGTAACATTAGAGTTGTTGTGAATTAAGTAAAAAGCCACGAATGCCCACGAATTTTCACGAATGTTTTTTTAGAAGGTGCTTGTTTTTTTTCGTGTTCATTCGTGCTGATTCGTGGCTGACTTTTGAACGAACTGGTTCAAAATCCTTATTTCGCAATAAGTCTATTAAAACACCATAGCACTAAAACATTAACCGACGGAATAGAAACATGAACCTGCTCGCAAACTCCTGCATCGTTCTCCATTACTCTGAGATCGGCGTAAAAGGGGGGAACCGGAGATTTTTTGAGAACCAGCTGGCGAAGAACATTCGCGCCGCCCTGGAGGGCCTCTTTCCGGCCCGGGTTCAGCGGGTGTTCGGGCGTTTGATGATCCCTTTGCCGGGAGAAGTTGACTGGCCGGCCATTTCCGCCCGCTTGCAGAAAGTGGTGGGGCTGGCGAACTTCGCTTTAGCGGAGATGGTGGAGCAGGACGCGGAGCGGATTGTGGAAACCGCCTGCCGGCAGATGCAGGGGCAGAAATTTTCCACCTTCCGGGTGACCACCCGGCGCATCCAGAAATCGTTTCCGCTGAGCTCCGACGCCCTCTCCGCAAAGGCAGGGGAGGCGATCCGGCGGCAAAGCGGGGCAACAGTGGATTTGGATCACCCGGAAGCGGTCTGCTTCATCGAGATCGTGGATAATTTTGCTTTAGTGTACCGCGAAAAACTCCCCGGCCTGCGCGGGCTGCCGGTGGGCGGCAGCGGCAAGGCGGTCAGCCTGCTCTCCGCCGGGATCGATTCCCCGGTAGCCTCTTACAAGATCATCACCCGGGGGGTGAAGCTGATTTTCGTGCACTTTCACAGCATTCCCTACACCAGCCCGGCCTCGGTGAGCAACGCCAAACGGTTGGTGGAGCGCCTGGCCGAATACCAGCTTTCCGCCAAACTCTACTGCGTTCCCTTCCTGGAAATCCAGCAGGCCATTCTGCTGAGCGCCCCGGCGGAGTACCGGGTAGTGCTCTACCGCCGGGCCATGCTGCGCGTCGCGGAGAAAATTGCCAAAAAGGAGAAAGCCCAGGCCCTGGTCACCGGGGAGAGCATCGGGCAGGTGGCCTCGCAGACCCTGGCGAACCTGCGGGTGATCAACGAAGCCGTGGAATTGCCGGTGCTGCGCCCCCTTTCCGGCAGCAGCAAGGAAGAAATCATCGCGCTGGCGCGGCAGATCGGCACCTTCGAGATTTCCACGGAACCCTATGAGGATTGCTGCTCCCTGTTCACGCCCGCGCACCCGGCCACCGCGGCCCTGCCGGGGATGGTGGTCGAAGCGGAAAGGAAGCTGGATTGGGAAACCCTGATAGCGAAGGCGCTGAAGGGGGCGGAGGTGGGGTGGTTTGGGTTTCGGGAGTGAAAAGATTTATTTCATGTCTATGATTATGATGAGGGTAATATCGTCCGGCCGGCCAAAAATTTTACATTGAAACATACCAACAGAATGGCTAAATTTTCTCCGCACGTCGCAGGGTAGAGAATATCGTTTTAAGGAAAAGGTTTTGGAGTTTTAGAGAGGAGTAAAGGATTGTTGGATGGTTAAATGGCTAAATGGTTGGATAGTAATTTAACCGGCAACCCATCACCCTGTAATTGAGAGCGGAGTATTTAAAAATGCCAAACATCCCGGATCAGGCTACCAGATTTTCCGAACAAGTTGAAAACATTTTCAGGATCATCAAACACGGCAGGCGGGAGCAAGTGCTCTTTATGGCGTTTTTTTTGTGTGTTGGCCTGGCTAATTTTCGCTTTCTTTTGCCGGATGTCTTAACCAACATTCTGCTGACGGACTTTTTACAGAAGGATGTTTTGCCGTGGCTAAACGTGGTCGCCATTGTACCGTTTATATGGGGAATTGTGCGGGTATGGAAGAAGGCCATTCCCCCCAAAATCGACCTCACCGCTGCGGCCAAACCCAGCGCCATTAAGGGTCCCTTCGCTTTTGGGGAAATGGACGGCGAGATATTCTCGCAATTAGGCCGGGAAACGGATTTGAGCAAACTGCTCGGCTGGGTACTGGATTCGCAAATCTGCTTTACGGCGCTGAAAGGCGAATCCGGCGCCGGCAAAACCTCCCTCCTGCGGGCCGGCCTGGTTTACACCCTGCTCCGGGAAAAAGAAAAATACGGCGTTACCCCCATCTATTGGGAGGCCAGCCCGGAGAATCCCGCCGAAGAGCTGTTGCGCGCCATCCGCCTGGCCTGCCCGGAAGAGAAGGATCGCCTGCGGAAGCTCGATGACGTGGTCGAAAAGGATTCCGCCACGAAAAAAGTGATCATCATCGACCAGGCGGAGCAGTTGTCGCCGGCAAAACAGGGCGAATTGTTCGAAGCGTTCAGAAAGATCGTCGCCCGGAAACCGCCTTACGCAAGCACCTGGATCATCGCCTTCCGGGAAGAGTATGCCTCCACCTGGTTCGATTTTGAAACCACCATCCCCGATTTCCATCCCCCCAAGCACTCTCTAAAAACGTTTAGCGAAGCGCAGGCCCGCAACATCATGGCGGTTTTAGCCCGGGAGAGCGGTTTGGCGCCGGATGCCGCAGTGCTGAATGAAATGGTCAACGCCATGTCCGACGGGGGCAAAGTATCCCCGGTGGAAATCGGCATCGGCATGATGGTGCTTTGCGAGCTATACCGCGGGCCGGGCAGCGAGGTCAGCCTGGGGAAATTCCAGGACGCCGGGGGTGTCGCCGGGTTGCTGCGCGCCTATATTAAAGGCAAACTTGACGAGGGTATGCCGGAGCACGAGCATTCGCCCATGCAATCGGCCTTGCTGGATATGATCGATCCGGATATATCGCATCAACGGTTATCCCAGGGGAAATCCGCGCCGGAATTGGCCAAAACCGCCCAACTGCCTCTAAACCGCATGGAGCACAACCTGCATTTCCTGGCATCGCCGGCGGCGCGGATTTTAGAGGAGCTGCCGGCGCCATCGCCGGCCGTCCCCGGGACAATGTACCGCCTGGCGCATGAACGGCTGATTCCGGCGTTGGAGTCGCTATCGGGAGAATTGCTCACAGCAGCCGCGGAGGCCCGGCAGTTGTTGAAGGAGCGTTTTCGCGCCTGGTCGAATGCCCGGCGGCGGAGATTCCTGCTGAGCGGCAAAGATCTGCGCGAGGTGCTGAAATACCGCAGCCATTTCAAGGATGACATAAACCCGGAATTGGGGCAATATATCCGTAAAAGCCGGAAAAAGCGTTCCGTGAATATCGCCCTGGGCGGGTTCATCTTGCTGGCCCTGCTGTTGTGGCAACCCTTCAACAACAAGGTTATCGAACCCTCGCAAAGAAACCGGCGCCTCCAAAGCGTTGAAGACCAACTGGTAGAGGTTAAGGGCGGGGTTTTTGAAATGGGCGATCTGCTGAAAGAGGGCGGCGGTGATGAGCTACCGGTGCATCAAGTAAAACTTGATAGCTTTCAAATCAGCAGGTCCGAGATTACCAACCAGCAGTATTGTGATTTTTTGAATTCTTTGCAGCCGGATGACTCCTTAAAAGTCAAAGTGGAGGATAAGTGGCTCTATTTGACTTATGAAATTCGTTATATCGGCGGTAAATTTGTGGTGCCTGATGAATCCAAGCGAGATCATCCCGTTGTCTATGTTAACTGGTTTGGGGCGGCGGCGTTTTGTAATTTTATGAGCGAGCGTAAGGGTAAGGGGTATAAGCCATGCTACAATTTAGAGGACGGGAGCTGCGATTCCTCGGCGAAGGGTTTCCGGTTGCCCACGGAAGCCGAATGGGAATACGCCTGCCGCGCCGGTACCACCACCCCGTTCCATACGGGCGACAACCTGACCACCGATCAGGCAAACTATAATGGAAATTATCCTTATCGTGATAATCCAAAAGGCGTATATTTAGAAGGTACCACGCCGGTGGGCAGTTACCCGCCCAATGCCTGGGGGCTTTATGATATGCACGGCAACGTTTGGGAGTGGTGCCAGGATTGGTATGACGGAGAATATTACAATGCGTGCAAGCAGCAAGGGGTAAAAACAAACCCGCGGGGGCCGGAGACCGGTTCGGACCGCGTGTGGCGCGGCGGCAGTTGGCTTACCAGCGCGCAGGATTGCCGCTCCGCGTATCGCGACCGCGCTTACCCCGGCTACCGCTCCGACTACGTTGGCTTCCGCCTGGTGTTCGTCCCGTAGTTCAGCGGTAGTTCTTCCGGCTTTACCTATGAGCAAACGAGTTGTTGGAACGGAATGAACGAGGCGCAAGGGACGCAGCGCCGAGAGAATGGAGTGAGAACAACGAGTGGGAGGGGTGAATTTATGAATAGCCCCGCGCTTCAGCGCGGGGAAATCAAAGTACTCTCAGAGCTTCTTTGGGGGCTTCAGCCCCACGTTCTGGTAATACATTTCGCGGGGTTAAAAACCCCGCTCACTAAGATCAATCAGGCTATTTTCCACGACTTAAAAATCCTGGCAATTCGTGAATAGCCCCGAGTTTTGAAAGGAGTTTATAATGCCATACATCAAGGTCTGGATTCATTTGATTTGGGCAACGAAAGATCGCTATCCTTATCTCAAAAAGGAGATACGCCAAATGGTCTTTAAACACATCCTGGAGAATGCGCGCAAGAAAGGAATCTATCTTGATTTTATCAACGGATATACGGAACACGTGCACACCCTGCTTTCGTTGAAAGCGACGCAGTCAATTTCAGAAGTAGCGCAAGCATTGAAAGGTGAATCTTCTCATTGGATCAATGAACAGCAGTTGATCGGGGTAAAATTCGGATGGCAAGATGAATATATTGCTGTTTCTGTAAGCGATTCCGTAGTAAACAGAGTTCGCGATTACATCAAGAACCAGGAAGAACATCATCGTACTAAAAGTTTTGCTGAAGAATATCAATGGTTTATAGAAAAATATGGCCTTACGAAGGACAGTAGCACTCGGGGCTGAAGCCCCGGAAGAGTTGGAGTGGAAAGGCTTTTATCCACGAGCTGAAGCTCGTGGCAAGTCATAAATAGCCACGACTTTTAAGTGGAAAACAGGTTAAATCCATGCAGATCAAATTATTCACCATACCCATCGGAGACAGCGGGGCGGCGCAGGAGGAGATGAACCGCTTCCTGCGGGGGAATAAAATTCTGGAGGTTGTTTGACATCCGGGCGTCAATCGAGGGTTCGAACCGCGTGTTGCGCGGCGGCAGTTGGAATAACAACGCGCAGAATTGCCGCTCCGCGAATCGCAACAACGCTAACCCCGGCAACCGCAACAACAACGTCGGCTTCCGCCTGGTGTTCGTCCCGTAGCTCATGGGTAAAGTCGGAGGACTGCCGCTGAACAGATTGATGTCCCATTCGCCGTAAAAGGCGATGAATAGCTCCATCAAATGCACAGGGTTAGTAGGGCAAATGGATTTTTGCTTCGAAAACCCTGTGCAAGTTTTTTTACTCTCCAAATCGATCAGAAAAAAATCTCCCCCCGGAAAAGTTTTGCTTGCCTCACCCGGATTAATTTTTATATTGACCGGTAGATCACGACGGTGAGGCGCAAAACTGAAGTTTTGCACTCCGGAATCCGGAAATAACTAACCCGGCGGCGAGATCAATTCCCATCCTGCTCGTTTCCCCATTTCCGGATCACGCTTCTGCGAGAAATTTCATCCGCGTTCCTGAATCGGAATCGGTTTCTATACCCGGGTTTTTTCCGGGCAATACCGCGCCATCGCTCTCAACTCTGCCAGCGACACAGGCAGTCCCATCGCTGCGCAAACATTTTCCCGGCCCGGCAGAGAGGAGGATCGCTCGACCGAAATTCGGCCGGTAGTCCCCCGCCCGGGCCGATGAATCGGAGAACCGGTGAAGCGGAGAACCGTGAATCGGCGGCTTCGCCCCATCCCCGGTTCCCCGTTTCACCGATTCAAAAATTCGGGACTACAATATGAACCGGGGCCAGGAGCGCCCGGTTTGCTCACTAACTCCAACCTTCACCATGAAAGGAGGCCCCATGAAAAAGCCCGCTTTTTCAGCCGCACTCCCCGCAACAAGCAGCGAGCGCCCCCGCTACCAGGCGTATTCGCTGCACAATTTCAGGAAGATACCGCAGCTAAAAAGGTTGAGCGAGGAGCAGATTTTCGACATCGAAGTGGTCGGGAACGTGTTCCCCTTCAAAACCAATAATTACGTGGTGGATGAGCTGATCAACTGGGACGAGGCGCCCAACGATCCCATCTTCGTGCTCACCTTTCCTCAAAAAGAGATGCTGCAACCGCACCACTACCGGGAAATGGCAAAGATTCTCCGCGACGGGGCAGATCCTGAGAAAATCAACCGGGCGGCTAACCGCATTCGCGCCCGGTTGAACCCCCATCCCGCCGGGCAGATGGAACACAACGTGCCGGAGCTGGACGGCCGGAAACTGACCGGCATTCAGCACAAATACCGGGAAACGGTGCTGTTCTTCCCCAACCAGGGACAAACCTGCCACGCCTACTGCACCTTCTGCTTCCGCTGGCCGCAATTCGTGGGCATCGACGAGTGGAAATTTGCCATGAAGGAGACGGATCTGTTAGTGGAATATCTGCGCCGCCACCCGGAAGTGAGCGACGTGCTCTTCACCGGCGGCGATCCCCTGATTATGAGCCCCCGGCTGCTGGCCGGCTACCTGGAGGCGCTGTTGGAGGCGGATTTGCCGCACCTGCAAAATATCCGCCTGGGCACCAAGGCGCTGGGTTACTGGCCGTACAAGTTTTTTGCCGATCCCGGGGCGGAGGAGCTTCTCTCCCTGTTCGAGAAAATCGCCCGTTCCGGCAAGCACCTGGCCATTATGGCGCACTTTTCCCACTACCGGGAGCTGTCCACCCCGGCGGTAAAAAAGGCGATCCGCAAGATCAAGCAGACCGGGGCGCAAATTCGCACCCAGTCGCCGGTGCTGCGGCACATCAACGCCGACGCGCAGACGTGGGCAAGAATGTGGAAGGAACAGGTGCGGTTGGGCTGCATTCCTTATTACATGTTCGTGGTGCGCGACACCGGGGCGCAGCACTACTTCGGAGTGCCGCTGGTGGAGGCCTGGCACATCTTCCGCAAAGCTTACCAGATGGTGAGCGGAATTTCCCGCACGGCGCGGGGGCCCAGCATGTCCTGCGGCCCCGGCAAAGTGCAGGTGTTAGGCGTCAGCGAGGTAAACGAGGAAAAGGTGATGGTGCTGAGAATGCTCCAGGGAAGGAATCCCGCCTGGGTCAACCG
>WYBG01000089.1 GCA_011526015.1 Deltaproteobacteria bacterium
CGTTTTCCTCGGTGTCGTTACTGACCAGGGCCTGCCAGGCGACAAACACGTCAACGTTGTCATTGGCGCCATGGGTTACCGCGGCCAGGGAAGGGCGTTCGTGGGAACTGAGACCGAAATACCCCTGATTCAAGAGTATGTTCTGATCTACCGTCACTTCGCTGCCGGCGTCGTTGCGGCGGTAGAATCGCCGGTATTGAATGCCGGCGGCCTCCTGCCAGGCTACAAAATACCAGGGTTCTTTCCAACTAAGGGAAGGTTGATACTGGCGGTTATCCAGGGCCGGGTAATCCGCTGAAGCTTCCCCGCTCACCTGGTAAAGGGTTCCATCGCGGGTAAACCACAGCCAGATGCCGTTATCCAATCCCTCTAAGGGCAGGGCGCCGCTGCCGTGAAAAGCCGCCACCGCGGTGGAAGCGGCGGGTTGATGCAGGCGGTAGCCGGAAGCGGTCGGGTGGGGAGGATCGGGCATTTGCCAATCCGGTTCCGGGAAACCGGCCAGGCTGGATTGCACCAGGTAATTGTCTTCCGAGAGGTCATACTCCGCCCAGGCAATCACCCTTTTGTCTTCCCGCGACCCGGAGATTTCGTGCAGGTAGGCCACTGCGGGGGTCTGGTTGAGGAGATTGGCGGCTGCTGCGGCAATGCGCCCATCCTTTTGCCACTGCCCAAGGGCGTTCTGGGAGGCGGAGTAGATGTTGCCGCGGTCCTCGTACACCAGGTAAGGTTTACGGGTGGAGACGTCGGCCCAGTGGTAGGTGATCTTGCGGCCGTTGTTGCCGGCGGTGGCTTCGGGAATGTCGGAGGTGCGCCGGCCCTTCAGATTGGCGGTGAGGGTGGCGTTGGGGGTTTTAAATACCACCGCAGTGGGATTGCTGTTGGGATATTGCAAGGCAATTTCCGCCGGGTTGTAGCTCCAGCTCTCCCAATCCCAGGTAATGGCTTTGCCATTGACGGTGATGGGCTGGGTGGGGGCTTGGACGGAGTAGTAGGGAGGTTGCCAATTGGGTAAACCTTGATTCAAAAACACGCCCACGTGATCTGTTTGAGGTGTAATTTGAAACTCATCGGGAATATCTTCAAATATGGCGTTATCGCCCAAACTGCGGTAGCCATAGGGCGGATCGTTGTATTGAGGATTATTATCATTGATATACCAGGGATCCTTTAATTGCAGCTTACCGCCGCTGCCACCATGCAGTAAATTCAGGTTGAAGGTGGCGCTGAAAACCTCATCAAAATTAGTGTAGTAAACGGTTTGGGCGCTATCAACCAGGAAACGAAGATGATTCTCCGTGGAAATATCAAGCCATTCGTTAAATTTCTGATAGGTTCCGGGGATAAGGGTCTGGAGAGTCTTCAATACTTGCTGGCTGCCTTCGGCAAAGTCGAAAGTATAGGGCGCCGGATGCTCAAAATAGCGGCTCAATTTATGATGCTGAATATCCCCGAACCTGGCTCCACCGGCGTTGAACTGGTCGGTTTGAATGGGAATAAAGTATGGCAGGTCATCCAGTTGATTGTTAGTGTTGTAATGGTCTTTCATATAATTTATCGCCCAGGGAAGATATAACCGGCGGCCAATATTGTCATAAGGGTCTTGGTGAGGGATGCCGGAATAGCGGAGAATATTACGCAGTTGAGCAGGCGCCAGTTTGCTTCCAGTATATGCATAATAAATACCCTGCAAGCAAGCCGCTGCCCCGGCAACTAACGCGGCTGCCGAAGATGTGCCATTAAAATTATTGGCATAGTCATCATTCTTTGTCGGTGTTCCGCTTCCGGCCAGGGTTCCGTAACCCGTGGTAACAACATTCTCTCCCCAGGCGTGAACATCCACTCGATCTCCATGATTTGTTGCGGCGATACCTATTAATTGATTTGCCAGACCCGCAGCAACGATAATCGCGCCGGAACTATCAGCGGGATAATTCAAAGCCCCATCTATGCCGAGACCGGCATTTCCCGCTGCTTCGACCACAATCCTGCCGGAATTAACAGCAGCCTTAATTGCCTGGAGAGTCAACGGACAATACTCCGCCGGATAAATTTTTCCGTTATTTAACCCTGCTTGCACTTCCACCAGAAGAATATCACCCGGTTGAACTGCATTGCTGGCGGCCGCAATCGCATTGGCAATAATCTGATCATGCCCGCAGTCGGAATCATTCCCTTCGAGGTAGCGGGATGAGACCAAAACCGTCGCAGCCGGGCTAATCCCGGTGATCCCGAACCCATTATCCACGCCGGCCAGAATTCCCACCACCGCTGTGCCATGGTCGTTATCGCCCCCAGGAGAGCCAAACACAAGCGGGATACCCGGGGGTAAATCTTCATGGCTCAAATTCCAGTTGCGTTCAATGTCCACAATCTGGACGCCCTGGCCCTGGCCGCCAGGCAATGCCCAAACTGCCTGGATTCCCAAACCGATGTCGCTGTTCAGGTTCAGGTAGTTGGCATCATATAAATAAGTTTGCTGCTCAATAAAATCCTGTGTTTGCGCATTAATGAGCATGGTTAATAAGATAAAAACAATGGTTACTGCACCTATACAGTTTCTCATAACTCATACCTCCGAGTTAAGGGTTTCTGATTCCGCGAACGATAATGCCTAAACCGGCATTAAACACCCCAACGGCGACAACATGGTCTTCTTTCACCGCCAGGGAGGTATAAAGCCCATAGAATTGAGGCAGTTGAGTGGCATTGTAATGATGCCAGCTTACCCCGTTAAAATGTGAAAACAGCCCGAAATGGCCCCCCACGAATATGTCATTTAATCCGTTACCGCGAACGCTTTCCCGGTAGAAGTTCGGATGGCCCTGGTTGATGTTTTTCCACAGCGGTTCATCAAGATTTCGTTTATGAAAGAGGCCATCCCCGGCCACAAAAATGCTTTTATCCGGCACAAACCAAACCGATTTAAGGCTGAACGGCAGGCCCGATACATCCACTTCGCTAAAGCGGCCATTATGATCGACGTGCAGGATGGCTCGTTCCTGCCCGATGCTGGGAAGGGAACCGAGGATGAAAATTTCGGTTTGCCCGGATTGTGAATTGGCAGCGCCCCAGATGTCATAAAAGTTAACATTCATGCCGGTGTAAATCCGCTGCCAACTCTGATCGGTATAGTGGGCAATGAGACCCTGAGTCCCTACCACATATAAGTCATTGCCAGATGTACCCCAAATTTTGTTTATACCATGCCCAATAAGGATATTGGGTATCGGCAATTCAACATAGTTCATGCCGTTCCAGTTAACAAAAGCAGCAAACCAAACATCATTAGAAGAAAAAGCAAACACTGATTTGATTGTCCAGAATGAGCCATTGTAAGTTATCCGCTTCAACTCCCACTCACTCCCATCCCAATGCACCGCATTATAGGGCGGCACCCAGTTACCCAGGCTGTCAAAGGTGTCGGTCTCCGCAGTGTGGATCTCCCCCACCGCCCAAATGTCATTCTCATTTACAATCGCCACGTCGTAAAGCACGCTGCTGCCGCGCGCTCCGCCAAATTCAAAGATTTCCCACTGGAAATCGTGGCTGGTGGTATCTATGGTGGTAATGCTTACCGGTTCCGTGCCAACTATCTTCTGCCCATTTTTGCGCAGTTCTGCGCGGTAGGTGTAATCATGCGCCGGCAACAGTGCGGAGTCGTGGAGGGTGGTATCGGTAATTGCACCGCTCAGGGTGTAAATCTCGCTGCTGTCGCGCCGGACTATAATTTGCTGCTCAGCGGCAGTCTCCTGGGCGCCCAGGCGCAGCCAGGCTTCGGTCACGGCCACGTCTTCTATGGTGAGAGTTAGCCGCGGGTTGGGCAGGGTTACCGGGGTGGTTTGCTTTTCGCAGCTTATCAGAAATAAAAAGTAAAAAGGAAGAAGGAAAAAGTGAAAAGAGCCTGCCCCGGAAAGTCGGGGAAGAGAGAAAAAGCCTATGGTTCTGTTGTATATCGCGATAGCGGCATGGATCATGGTTTATGACCTCGTTTTTGGGTTTAAGGGAAAGATAAGGATTTTGCGAGGAGAATGCGTTTGCTGAGATATTTTAAGCGAAAAAGGGGAGGGAAGAAAAAAACAGGGAATATTCCTCTTTCCGGCGCAGAAGAGAGGGTTTGCAAAGCTGCCCATGATATTCTCCCGATTGAATCACCATTGTTACCCCGGGAAAATCAGCCACTTCCTCTATGGATGGCGCGTCAGGGGGAGAAGGCGTTATAATATTCGTACCACCGGTTCAGGCAACCACGTTTCCTTATTACGGCTTCAAGTTAAACTAAGGCATTCTCAAAAAACATGACATTGGTCAGGTTAAAACATGATTTTGGGCAAGTTTGGGGCGATAAACTGCCGGGAGGGCAGCTACCCACTCTGCACCGGTTTTTAGAAATATCCCTTTTCACAATTTAAAAAGATTTTGTAATTTAGCGCCGTAGTTGATAAGCAATGATGTCTCATTAGCGCAGTAAAAAAGGTGAAAGCCCTCGATGCCCGTATCGATGTCTGCCGTTACCGCTGCTCTCCAGGATGGAGCCGCTGTCAAACAACCAGGGATGGCTGTACGACCCATGTCTAACCCCTCATCTATCAAAGGAAGTGATCATGGCCCACGTCATCACGATGATCTTAGCCGGTGGGCAGGGCAGCCGCTTGTATCCCCTCACCAAACGCCGCTCTAAACCGGCCGTTCCCATTGCCGGGAAATTTCGCTTGATCGATATTCCGATCTCAAATTGCATGCACTCTCAGTACCGGCGCATTTTCATCTGCACCCAGTTCGCCGCCGAGTCCCTGCATCGCCACATTTTTGCCACTTACCGCTTCAGTATTTTCACCAAAGATTTCATTACCATCCTCTCCGCCCAGCAAACCCTGGAAAACCGCGACTGGTACCAGGGCACTGCCGATGCGGTGCGGCAAAACCTGGGCTTCATTCGCCAATCCGATGACCTGGTGCTCATCCTCTCCGGGGATCACCTCTACCGCATGGATTACCGGAAATTCGTGGATTACCACCTGGAAAAGGGCGCTGACATTACCATCTCGGTGATCCCGGTGCATCGCGACCAGGCCGACCAGTTCGGGGTGATGAAAATCAACCGCCAGTGCCTGGTGAAAACGTTTTATGAGAAACCCGGGGAACCGGAGATATTGGACCAGCTCGCCGTTCCCGAACAGGCGTTCAAAGAGCAGGGCATTGACTCTCGCGGCAGAACCCACCTTGCCTCCATGGGGATTTACGTGTTCAAAAAGGACGTGTTAGTAGAATTGCTCAACGGTTCGGATTTTTCCGATTTCGGCAAGGAAGTCATCCCCTATGCCATACCCCGCCACAAGGTTTTCGCCTACCTGTTCGACGGCTACTGGGAAGACATCGGAACCATCGCCTCCTTCTTCGAAGCGCACTTAGATTTAACCCGCACCCTGCCCAAATTCAATTTTTATGATGAAGACAGACCGATTTTTTCCAATCCCCGCTTTTTGCCCGGCTCCAAAGTGCTCAACGCCCAGACCGAAAACACCATCCTCTGCGACGGCTCCATTGTGAATCCTTCCCGGATCAAAGACGCGATCATCGGCATCCGCTCCATCGTGGGGAAGAACTGCACCCTGGACCGGGTGATTATGATGGGGGCGGATTTTTTCGAGACGACCCAGGACCGTAACCGCAACAGGGAATTGGGAAGGCCGCACGTGGGAATCGGCGACAACTGCCACATCGAGCAGGCGATTATCGACAAAAACGCCCGGATCGGCAACAACGTGCGCATCACCAGGCACCCGGAGGTCGATTTTCTCGAGACGGATAATTATGCCATCCGCGATGGCATCGTGGTGATCCCGAAAGATACCATCATTCCGGATAATACCTTTATTTAAGTGACTAAAGTGTCTAAAGTGACTAAAGTGTCTAAAGTGACTGAATTACTCGAAGTTGCCCGAATAGGGCTAAAACTACCCCCGGCTCCTTTGCTCACAACGGGCATTTTAGATACTTGAGATACTTTAGGCACTTTAGCTCACTTTAGGTACTTTAGCTCACTTTAACCCATCATTATGCCCGCAATCTCTCGCTGGTTCATCAAAGCCGGGTTAGTTTATTTCTTAGCGGCGATGCTGCTGGCCATCGGACTGAAAGCCCAATTCAACTTCCCGGTTCTCCGGTTTCTGGCCTTTTTTAACCCGGTCTATTATCATCTGCTAACCGTGGGATGGATTACCCAGGTCATCATGGGCGTTTCCCATTGGATGTTTCCCCGCTTTAGCCGGGAAAAACCCCGCGGCAACGAAGCCCTGGCCTGGCTGGTTTTTGTGCTGCTGAATGCCGGGATGCTCTTGCGCATCACCGGGGAGCCGTTGTTGATATTAAACCCCCGGGGCATCTGGAATACCCTGCTAATTTTATCTGCAATCCTGCAATGGCTGGCCGGGGCGCTGTATATCCGCGCCATCTGGCCGCGCCTGAAAGAAAAGCCCTGAACGATGCCATTCCTGAGCCTGATATTGATCCGCTCCGCGCTGGTTTACCTGGGAATCGGGTTTACCCTGGGGGGATTGATCCTGATCAACAAAGCCGTCCCCTTCCAGCCGGCTTTGTGGCGGCTGCTCCCCCTGCACATCGAGATAACGCTGGTAGGTTGGATTATCCAGTTCGTGATTGGGGCGGCGTATTGGGTGCTGCCGCGCCTGGGCCGGCCGCAGCCGCGCGGCAGCGACGTCCCGGTATGGGGGACGATCATCTGCCTGAATGGGGGAATTTGGCTGGCTGGCGTTGCGACGTTCGTTTCCAGCCCCTTGCCGCTGGATATTGCCGGGCGGGCGCTGGAATTTGCAGCCATTGTTCTGTTCGCCGTTCACGCCTGGCCGCGGGTGCGCCCGTTTGGGGAAGGGTGAGGGGATTTCGGATTGAAAAAAAATTCGGTAGTCATAAACGATTAATGCTGCTTAAGGAGGTGTACGGTGTCATTCCCACGCAAGTGGGAATCCATAAACTCAGCAGAAATCGTGGATTCCCGCTTTCGCGGGAATGACAAAGCAGGCGGTCGAATAGCATA
>WYBG01000565.1 GCA_011526015.1 Deltaproteobacteria bacterium
AAAATAAACCTTTTTTCCAACTTTTCAAGAAAATGTGCTAATAGATAGATAGGTAGTTAGGGAAGTGGTGATGGTGTTTTTCGTCACAGTTCCTGCTGTTGGCCCTGAAAGCTACCTCCCTTTCCCTTGGTGGGAGGGGGAATATTACTTCATCCCGTCCCGAGCCAGCGGGACGGGATGAAGCTAATTCGCAATTATACCTTCCCCGACCATAAATTGCATAGTTCGCCGGTTTTGAAGCGGTTTGCTCAAAAATCAGCCGCGAATCAACACGAATGAACCCGAATAGAAACAGCCACTTTCTGAAAAACCGATTCGTGAAAATTCGTGAGCATTCGTGGCTTTTTTCTTGTTTCGCAACAACTCTATTGGCTTTTTCCCTGTAAAAAAGTATATTCCCTTCGTAACCTGGTTCCATAAACCAAACAGGGAGTTAATAGTTACCGTTGGGGTACGAAATATTCTTCTATGCGATTGTTTTTTTGATTCTCCTGGGCCTTTCGGCATTTTTCTCAGGATCGGAGACCGCTTTTTTTTCCCTGTCGCCTTCCATTCTCCATAGCTTTGAAGTATCCGGCAGACAAAGCGAGCGGCGGATTGCCGCTTTGATGAAAAATCCCCGCCAATTGCTCATCACCATTGTCATCGGCAATACCGTTGTCAATATCACTACCGCTTCGCTTGCAGCCATTTTGACCAACCGGGCCTGCGACGCATTGGGATTCGATCCCCGGGTGGGCATTTTCATCAACGTGGTGGTGGTGACATTTGTATTATTGATTACCAGCGAGATCATCCCCAAAGTGGTCGCGGTGCGTAACCCGGAAGCTTACTCCCGCTTCGCTGGCGCTATTCTAAAAATGTTGTTTTACTTATTTTTCCCGCTCACACACGTATTGACGAAATTCACCCGGCTGATCCAGGATTCCGTGGGATTCTCCGCGGACATGGCCCATCTCTCCCAGGAAGAATTCAAGACCCTGGTGGAAGTGGGGGAAGAGCATGGCACCCTGGAAAAAGACGAGCGGGAAATGATCCACAGTATCTTCGAGTTCGGGGAAACCACCGTGAAAGAAATCATGGTTCCCAGGACCGACATGGTGTGTATGGAGGTAGATTCCACCCTCTCCCAGGTGCTGGAGGTAGTCAAGAGCAAGACGCTCTCCCGCATCCCGGTGTACGAAAAACGGATCGACAATATCATCGGCATTCTCTACGTGAAGGACCTGCTCCCCCTGCTGGGCCGGCGCCGCCGGGAACGGATCGATCTGAAAAAACTGTTGCGCCCGGCTGCTTTTGTGCCGGAACAGAAGATGATCGACGATTTGCTGCGCTTTTTCCAGAAAGAACGCACCCACATGGCCATGGTAGTGGACGAATACGGCGGCATCGTGGGGCTGGTGACATTGGAAGACGTGATCGAAGAGATTGTCGGCGATATTAAAGATGAACACGACCGGGAGCCGCCCCTGTACCAAAAAATCGATCCGGATACCTACATTGTCGATGGGCGGATGTCCCTGGAAGAGATTAATGAGGAGCTGAAACTCGACCTTCCCACCGAAGAGGGCGTGGAGACCATTAGCGGATTGATTTTGAGCCTGCTGGGCGCGCTGCCCAAAGAAAAAGAGACCGCTCGCCACGGGCGCTACCATTTTGTGGTGGAAAAAGTGGCTAAAAACCGCATCCTCAAAGTTCGGATCGAAAAAAGCAAACCGGATGTCAACGTGCGAGATCCGGCCTTCGAGTAGGGCGGATGCTGGATGCTGGATGCTGGATGCTGGATGCTGGATGCTGGATGCTGGATGCTGGATGCTGGATGCTGGATAAAGTAATTTGAAGTGAGCACAACAATTGTCAAGAAAAATTTTAATTCTTTGGAGGGGAGTATTATGAGTTACAAGAATCTGGAGGTCTGGCAGTTGGCGAGAGAATTGGTGATTGATATACATAGAATGACGCTTGAAAAACTGCCGAAATTTGAGATGTTTGAAGAGGGCAGCCAAATTCGGCGCTCCAGTAAATCTATCAAATCTAATATCGTTGAGGGCTATGGGAGAAGAAGATATAAGCAAGAATTTATAAAATATCTCACTTACGCTATCGCTTCGAATGATGAAACAATTGATCATTTGGAAAACTTATATGAAACTGGCTCGCTCCAGGATAAAGAGTTGTACGAAAATCTGCACGAAGGATTAGATAGGCTGGGCAGAAAAATAAACCTATTTCTCCAGTCCGTGGAAAGCGGCCACAGAAGTATTAAATAACACGCCGGCATCGAGCATCTTTAGGGAAAAATGAACCCACCCAATAACCCAAATCTCTACCGCGCCATTCCCTCCGTGCAGGAGCTTCTTCAGCGCCCGGAGTTCGGGGAATTCCCGATCCATTCCCGCTATCTGAAGCAGGTCATCCAGGATGAAATTCAGGCGCTCCGCGAATCAATTTCCCGGGGAAAGCGGCTCAGCCCGGAAAATATTCCCCCGATCCTGGTAGAGAATATTCGCGCCCGACTGGGCCGGTTGTTTCAGCCCGGCCTGAAAAGGGTCATCAACGCCAGCGGGATCATTTTGCACACCAACCTGGGACGGGCCCCCCTGGCCCCCGCGGCGCGGGAGCACCTGCTCCGGGCAGTGGAGAATTACTGCAACCTGGAAATCGACCTGAATTCCGGCCGGCGCGGGGAGCGCATGGCGCACGTGGAGGAGATGCTCTGCCTGGTCACCGGGGCGGAGGCGGCCCTGGTGGTAAATAACTGCGCCGCGGCGGTGTTGTTATCGCTCAACTCCCTCTGCAACCGCCGGGAAGCGCCGGTCTCGCGCGGGGAACTGGTAGAGATCGGCGGCTCTTTCCGGATGCCGGAGGTAATGAAAGCCAGCGGCGCGAAAATGGTGGAAGTGGGAACCACCAACAAAACCCACCTGGACGATTACCGGCAGGCGATCACTCCCCGCACCGGGGCGCTGTTAAAAGTGCATACCAGCAACTATCGCATCCTGGGATTCAGCGACGTGCCGGAGAGATCGGAGTTGGCGGCCCTGGCCCGGGAGCACGGTTTGCCGTTGATCTACGACATGGGCAGCGGGATCATCGAAGATCTGCGGCAGTGGGGCTACCCGCACGAGCCGGTCGCGCGGGAAATTATGGAATTGGGGGTGGACGTGGCCACTTTCAGCGGCGACAAAGTGCTGGGCGGGCCCCAGGCGGGGATCATCATCGGCAAAAAAAAGTGGCTGGATAAAATCAAGAAGAACCACCTTGCCCGGGCCCTGCGCTGCGACAAACTGATATTTGCCGCCCTGGAGGCCACCCTGCGCCTGTATTTGCAGCCGGAAACCCTGCCGCAAAACCTTCCGGTAGCGGCCCTGCTGACGATCTCCCCGGCAGAGCTCCTCCGGCGGGGCGAGATGCTCCGGGCGCGGGTAAAAAATCCCGCCCTGCGCATCGAAGTGGTAGAAACCGATTCCCAGGTGGGCAGCGGGGCGCTGCCGCTGGAGAAGATACCTTCCGCGGCTCTGAAAATCGTATCCTCAACAATCTCCCCCGCCCAATTAGCCGGGGCGCTGCGCCGCAACGATCCGCCGATTATCGGCTACCTCGAGGAAGAGGCGCTGTTCCTGAACCTGCGCACGGTGAGAGAGGAGGAGTTGGAGATACTTGTTCAGGCGTTGAACCGGGTGGTTCATAACAGGCTTAGGTGATGATACTGCCGGCGTACCGCTTGAGAGAACGCTTCACCCCAAGGTAGCAAAATGTTTGGCAACCCTTTATCCTTTATCCTTTATCCTTTATCCTTCATCCTTTATCCTTTATGAGGAAACCCTCCTATGCCCATTCCCGAAGGAAAAACCTTTGAATTTTTAGATGAATCCCACCTCCGCCCGGAGTTTCTGGAGACTTTCAATTTCGACAGCCCGGGGCAATTGATCATTACCGAGACCCGGGAATTCAGCGCGGTGTGCCCATTCAGCGGCCTGCCCGATTACGCTTACCTCAAAATCGAATATTATCCCGAGGGCGGCAAGTGCGTGGAGCTGAAATCCCTGAAATACTACATCATCAGTTTCCGGAACGTGGGAATTTACCAGGAAGCCGCCACGAAGCGGATATACCGGGACTTGAAAAAGCTGCTGCAAACTCCGCGGCTGCGGGTAACCACGGTGTACAACACCCGGGGCGGCTTCGATACTACCTGCGTCGAGGGCAGCTTGTAGCCGGAGGGCAGGATAAAATTGCCAATTAGCAATTGGCAATTGGCAATTATAGAGGCAGAGGGCAGGAAAAATCGGAGTGTTCCGCCGCGAAGCGGTTCCTTCGGAAAAAGAATGGCGCCGCCACAAAACTTCAGTTTTTCACTCGAATAAAACGAAAGCGCAAATATGTCCACCCAAACCGAGTTTTTATTGACCAAAATCATTGCCACCCTCGGCCCCGCCAGCGCGAGCGTGGAAACCATTCTGCAACTGATCGAAGAAGGCGCGCGGGGGTTTCGCATCAATTTTTCCCACGGCGCTTTTGAGGAGCACGAGCGCATCCTGAAGAACGTCCGCCGCGCCGGGGAGCAGGCCGGCGTTCCCGTGGCCGTGATCGGCGACCTCTCCGGGCCGAAAATCCGCGTCGGCAAAGTGGCGGAGGGCGGGGTGCGCCTGGCCGCGGGCATGAAGGTCGCCTTCCAAAAAGAGCCGGTTGTCGCCGGAGAGCCCGCCGCGGGAGAGATTATCTTTTCCACCACTTATCCCAATCTCGTTGAGGAAGTAAAACCCGGCCAGCAGGTGCTGTTAGACGACGGTTCGGTGCGCCTGCTATGCGTGGATAAAACCGGGAAAGGCGGGAAAGCGAAGCTGATTTGCGAAGCGCGAAACGGCGGGCTGATCACCTCCGGCAAGGGCATCAACCTTCCCGACACCGAACTCTCCCTGCCGGCCCTCACCGAGAAAGACCATCACTGCATCCGGTTTGCCGCGGAAAAGGGTTTCGACTTCCTGGCGCAGAGCTTTGTGCGCAACGGAGAAGACGTGCGCCTGCTCAAAGACCGTCTGCGCGACCTGGGGGTGCGCCCGACCCGCCCGCGCTCCCGGAAAAAGCGGGATCTGCAATTTGCCATTATCAGCCGGGAATTCCGGGAATTCATCCCGGTGATCAGCAAGATCGAAAAACCGCAGGCGGTGGCGAATTTGGAAGAGATCATCGAAGAAACCGACGCCGTGATGGTGGCGCGGGGCGATTTGGGGGTTGAAATGGACCTGGCGGAGGTGGCGGTGCTGCAAAAACGGATTATCGGCTTGTGCCACGACTACGGAATGCCGGTGATCGTGGCTACCCAGATGCTCCAGAGCATGATCGAATCGCCGGTACCGACCCGGGCGGAGGTCTCCGACGTGGCCAACGCCATCTTCGACGGGGTGGACGCGGTAATGCTCTCCGGGGAAACCGCGGTAGGGAAATGGCCGGTGGAAACGGTGCGGATGATGAACCGCATTGCCGCTAAAACTAACCAGTACCTGCGCTCCCGGGCGGTGGACAGCGCGACCCCCCGGAAACTGCAAGTATTGAAACAGCGCACCCCGGCGCTGGCGCACGGGGTAAAAACCATCGTGCGCGACATCGACGCCCGGCTGATCGTCGTCTGGTCGTCCATGGGCGGGGCGGCGATATTTCTCTCCCAGCAACGAATGCCCCGCCCGATCATCGCCTTCAACGCCAACCCGGAAATCCTCCGCCGCATGGCCCTTCTCTACGCCCTTACCCCGGTTTTTATGGAACAGCCCTCCAGCACCGCCCAATTCTTAAAACAGGTCGATGAGCTTTTGTTGGAAAAGAAATGGGCCAGCCGCAACGACCCGGTCGTTTTTGTGCTGGCGCAACCGATTCAGCAGACCGGCATCGCCAATGAAATCTGCATCCATTACGTGGGAGAAAGTTTATGAGGAAAATTTTCCGGTTAACCCGGCTGGTTCCCGGCTTCGTGGTATTTCTGCTGCTCCTGGGCGGCTGCTCCATCAAAGTGCGCCATGAGTATGACCGCAAGATAGATTTTAGCAAATATCGCCATTACACCTGGCTGAGTAAACCGGTGGCCCGGCAAAACCCTGCCCTGGCGCAGGCGATCGAATCCACCATCGAGCAACAGTTGGCCGCCGGGGGTTATGCGCCGGCCCCCCCGGACGAAGCCGATTTCGGGATACAATATTACGGAAGAGCAAAAGGCCGGGTAGAGGTGATAGACTACGATTTTAGCGCCTGGAAGGAAGATTATGGCGACCAGGAGCTGGATATCCCGGCCGCTGAGGAAGTAACCCTGGTTATCGAGATAATCGACTTGAAAAAACGGCAACTCTCCTGGCGCGGCTGGGCGGGGATTATCATTAAAGATAAGGCGAACCTGGAAGCAGCGGCTCAAACCACGGTGCTGAAAATTTTAGAAAAATTTCCTCCTCAAAAATAAATCCCATGAAGCATTGTATCCAATTTTAGCATATATTTTTTCTCTCAGGAAAAGGAACCAGCATGGCATCGGAAAATAATCCTACCTCGATTTCCAAATCTGGGCGCCTTTTGATCAATTGCGCCGCTTTTGTCGTTGTCACCGCAGGAATTCGCGCCGCCAACTCCCTGTTCGTACCCTTTCTGTTGTCGCTGTTCATTGCCATTATTTGCCTGTCTCCTTATTTGTGGCTTCAAAAGCGAAAGGTGCCTACCGGCGTCGCCTTGTTGCTGGTCATTCTGGGCATTCTGGCGATCGGTTCGACGATCGGAACCGTGGTGGGGGCGTCGGTCAACAGTTTTGCCAGCAATTTGCCCAGTTATTCAGCCATTTTAAGGGAAAAAACCCTCCTCATCAGCGAATTGATGGCCAATGCCGGATTAAAGCTTCCCAGCGTTCCGCTTACGGAAACCCTGGGCCTGGATGAGCCGCTGCAACTGATCGGGGGATTCTTAGGCGCCCTGGGCAAGGTGCTCAGCAATACCGTGCTGATCATCCTGACGGTGGTGTTCATCCTCTTAGAAGCCTCGAGCTTCCCGGCCAAGCTGCGAGTGGCGTTCAAAAGCCCGGAAACCTCTCTCAACAATTTTGACAAGGTTCACGAGAACATCAAGCGCTACATGGCCTTGAAAACCCTGGTCAGCCTGGGTACCGGTTTCTTCGTCGCCATCTGGCTGCTCATCTTAGGAATCGATTATCCCTTGCTCTGGGGATTGATGGCTTTTTTGCTGAATTACATTCCCAATATCGGTTCCATTATCGCGGCGGTGCCTGCGGTCCTGTTGGGATTGATTCAATACGGATTCGGCTCCGCCTTGCTGGTAACCGGGGGGTACCTGGTGGTCAATTTCGTATTTGGCAACGTGCTGGAACCGCGATTGATGGGGCGGGGGTTGGGGTTATCCACCCTGGTGGTGTTCTTATCGCTGGTTTTCTGGGGATGGGTTTTGGGACCGGTGGGAATGCTGCTCTCGGTTCCCTTGACCATGACCGTCAAAATCGCCCTGGACAGCAACGAGGATACGCGCTGGCTTGCGATCATGCTGGGTTCTTCCAAACAACCGTAAAATTGTTCTCATTTAATGGTTTAAACATTAACCACCAACGACAGGATTTGCTTATGAAGCTACCCCCAACCGCTAATTACCTTCCGCTACGATTTATTGCAATTGGGATGTTATCGTGGCTGCTCTTTGCCCTGCTGAGCGCCTGCGCCCACAAAAAAATCGCCATGCCCCCGGTAACGCCGGCGCCTACGGGGAGCTACCACTTCGGCAAATTCGTCTGGCATGATCTCCTGACCAATGATATACCCTCGGCAAAAAAATTCTACGGGGCGCTCTTCGGGTGGGAATTCGAGAGCAGCGAGCCCGGGGATACCGCTTTCACGGTCATCAAGTACAAAGGTCTCCCAATCGGAAGCATGATCTATATAAAGCGCTTGAACCCGGAGGTCAGCGAATCCCGCTGGCTGGCTTCCCTGTCGGTAGCAGACCTCGGCCAGGCCGTGGAACACTTCCGCACCCACGGCGGGAAAATATACCGGGAGCCGAAAAATTATCCCGACCGGGGACGTTTAGCCGTGGTAGGCGATCCGCAGGGAGCGGTGCTGGCCTTGCTGAAGGCGACCGGCGGCGACCCGGCGGATGAAAAACCGGAATTCAACCAGTGGTTTTGGCATGAGCTGATTACGGAAAACCCCGTGGAAGCGGTATCTTTCTACGAGGCGCTGGTCGATTACCGGCACGAAGCGCGGGAAGTGCGGGAAGGGATAACCTATTATGTTCTTAAGAATGAGACCGTTCCCCGGGCCGGGGTCTTGAAGGCTCCCTGGGAGGGGATCCAGCCGGTCTGGCTGCCATACATCCGGGTGGAAGAAGTCCCGCCGCTGGCTGCGCGGGTGGAATCGTTGGGCGGGCGGCTTATTCTTGCTCCCGATTCAACCATCCGCAACGGCAGCGTGGCGATTATCGCTGATCCTACCGGGGCTGCCGTGGCCATTCAAAAATGGCCCTTTGAAGCATCTGAAAGGAGTGAATCCCAATGAAATCGTTCTTCAGGCTGACAATGATTGCTTTTGCCGCGGTGCTCGGTTTAACCCTCGCCGGTTGCGGGCCGGCTACCCACGTGAGTGTCGGGGTGGGCGTTCATGTGCCGGGAGGCTGGGGACCCTACGGGCCCTATCCCGGCGGAAGCGTATGGGTAGGCTCGCCGGTCTATCCCCCTTATTATTATCCCTTAAAGCCCGGGGAAGACCAGAATCGGGAGTTTGTGCGGAATGGCGGCAAAGAAGAGGTGATTTTTACCGGCGTTCAGGAATTTCCGGTTGACCTGGGTGAGGCTCCTGCGAGCCAGCCTGCCGAATGACCGGCAGCGGAGAGTGGGCAGTCAATGTCGTTTCGTTAAGGGCATGGAGAATAAAATTCACTATTCTGAGTTCACTGTTCACCATTCATCCCGGCTATCAGGGATTATTTCGCAAGTTATGATAGCCGCTCGATAATAGTGAATGCTTAACTAAATGACATTGCGCAGGCAGAGGGCAGCCCCGCAGGCGATGGCTTACGGCAAGCGGAGTTTCTGGAAAACCTCTTTGGCAAGGGAGCATTCCGTGTCCCTATTCTATTTCTGCCAGAACGCCGGGGAGAACAATATTACGACCGTAAACACCTCCAAACGCCCCAGCAACATCAAGAATGAGAGCACCCATTTCCCCAGGAACGGAATGTGGGCGTAGTTATCCATCGGTCCCACGCTGCCCAGCCCCGGGCCGACGTTTCCCAAAGTCGCCGCCACCGCCCCGAATGCGGAGGCGACGTCCAATCCCAGCATCGCCATCACAAATACGCCTAAAGCAAAAATAAAAATATAGAGCACGGAAAAACCGAGGATGTTGCCCAGCACTTCGCGGTTGACGGTAGCGCCGCCGATCCGCACCGGCACCACGGCGTGGGGGTGCAGCAGGCGCACGATCTCCGAAAAAACGAATTTGGTGAGCACGAAAATCCGGATGACCTTCATCCCGCCTCCGGTAGAACCGGCGCACCCGCCGACGAACATCAGGAAGAACAGGATAACCTGGGAGCCCGAAGACCACTGCTCGTAATCGGCCGTAGCGTAGCCGGTGGTGGTGATGATGGAGATCACCTGGAACAGGGTATCGCGAAATACCTTGAAAACCGGCTGGCGGGAGTGCAGAAAGGTATCCAGACCGATAAAAAAAGTCGCCAGCCCGATAATCGCCAGGAAGAACAGGAATTCCTGGTTTCTCAAATAGACTTTGAAATCCCCGCGCAAAAAACGGTAATGGAGCGCGAAGTTGGTGCCCGCCAGGATCATGAACAAAATTACCACGTAGTCGATAAACCCGCTGGCATACGCGCCGACGCTGGCGTTGCGGGTGGAATATCCCCCGGTGGCCAGGGTGCCGAAGGCGTGGCAAAGCGCTTCGAACAAATTCATTCCCCCCAGCATCAGCAAGCCGGTTTGAACCAGGGTAAATACCAGATAAACTCCCCAGAGAATTTTGGCGGTTTCGGCGATCCGGGGAGTGAGCTTATCCGCCACCGGGCCGGGGACTTCCGCCTTGAACAATTGCATGCCCCCCACTCCCAGGAAAGGCAAAATCGCCAGGGAGAGCACGATGATGCCCATCCCCCCGATCCAGTGGGTCAGGCTGCGCCAGAACAGCAGCCCGTGGGGCAGATTTTCGATATTGGCCAGGATGGTCGCCCCGGTGGTAGTGAAGCCGGACATGGTCTCGAAAAAAGCGTCGGTAAACGAGGGTATGTAGCCGGATAGCACGAAGGGAATGCTGCCAAACAGCGAGAAGAACAGCCAGCCGAGCGCGACCACTGCAAAACCTTCCTTGGCGCGTAAATCGCCCCGGAAGCGGCTGAGGCGGAACGCCGCAAACCCTGCAAAAAAGGTGATAAAGGCGCTGATGATCAGGGCGGGATAATCGGTCTCGCCGTAATAGAGGGAGAAGGGAACCGGCAGCAGCATGGCCGCGGCCAGGAACATCATCAGGAAGCCGAGGATATTGAGAGTGCTGGAAAGGTGCATGGCGGTTTTGATGTCATTTGC
>WYBG01000566.1 GCA_011526015.1 Deltaproteobacteria bacterium
ATAGCGAATTCAGAATGGTGAATGAAGACCCATCCCCTTTTTTGAGACATCCATGTCGCAAATGATACACCCATGCCCCAGTTGGCTAACTCTCTAAAAATCAATCGATTTGGAATTTATTCAAAAAGAGATGCGACACCGATGTCCCGATCTCAAGTTTTTAGCCCATAGCATAAAGAGCTTATAAGTTTATTAAAATCATCATCCTACGAATAGCCGCTTTTTTGGCATAATATCTGTTTATTGATTGTTTGATATAAAACAAGGAGCAAAAATCGGTAATTTTTGAGCGTGGTATTTCACATTTGACCAGAGTTGAGTAATTTCAAAAAAAAGAAGAGGCGGCTTATGAAACACTTGCTACGGTATATAGCCCTCATCACCTTATGTATCTCCACCCTGTCCTTAACTGCCCAGATCCGTTATTCGGGATCATTGCAAAGCTCCCTGTATGCCTGGGAGAATCCGGCCGAACAAAAGCTGTATGATTTTTACCAGGGCATCCAGTTCAAGATTGCGCCGGCAAACAATCCGGATCTCTATCTCACTACCTACATGCGCTTTGCCCGCCAGGGAGACGTGCGGCTCTCCGGCGACCAGGTCTATCAAGCCGGCGAAGACGTGTATAGCTGGGACGACCGGCTCTACAATATGTACCTCAACTGGACCACCGCCCAAAAACGGTTGAGCTTCCGGGTCGGGCGGCAGTTCGTGTACCAGGGGGTCATCAATGGTACCCTGGACGGGTTGATGGTTTCCGGAAAACCCACCGACAAGCTGACCCTGAAATTATTCGGCGGGCTGCAGGCCAATCCCACCCGGGATTTCAACCTCCTCGAGTGGGATGAAGGCAACGTATTAGGAGGGTATCTCGCCTACCAACTGCCGGCGCAGAACAAGGCTACCCTCAGCTACTTTCAAATTAACCGCAATGAAGAAACGGTCTGGCAATTGCTCGGCGCCTCATTTACCGGCGTGGCGCTGCAAAATCTCTATTACCAGGCCTATTACGACCACAATTTGAAGAGCGAAGAGTTCCAGGGAATGCGCTACCGGCTGGGTTACTACTGGCGGCAGTGGTCCTTCTCCGGGGAATTCAACAGCCAGCGCCCCCGTATCTACGAAGATTCCTTCTTCCGGGTGTTTTCCATCAAAGCGTATAACCAGGCCCGCGGCGCGGTCACTTACCAGTTGAACCGCTACCAGGTAGGATTTCAATACATCTTCACCGATATTCACTACAGTGAGAGCAATCAATATGTCGCCACCATCGGCAATCCCTGGGGACTTATCGGGCTGGTACTGCAAACCGGGGACGCGGGGGAAAATGTCGGGGCGTACGGGGACATCCGTTACCCGGTCATGCCCTGGCTGACCCTGAAGCTCTTCGGCAGTTACTATAATTTCGAGCGCCAGACCACCCAAATATCGGAAGACGCGGTGGCTTTCTCCGGCGGGGTCATCTACCGCCCGCTCGATTTTCTCTCCCTGGAAGGGGAGCTGCAGCAAAGCGCGAACAGCTTTTATGACAACGACCTGCGCGGGCTGCTGCGGTTGAATTACTTTTTCGGAAAATAAATGTAAAACAAGGCTTCGCAGCTGAAAACTACATGGGAGATACCATACATGCGTAAATATATTATTCCCTTGATTCCCGTTACCTTGATGGCTCTATACCTGGCCATGCCAAGCCTCTATTCCGATGAGAAAGGCAAGTTAGAATTTTCCCACAAGCTGCATGTGGTGGAACAGGAAATGGAGTGCGCGACCTGCCACGCCGGGGCGCAAAGCAGCCAAACCGGCAAGGATGACCTCTTTCCCGGCAAAACGGTTTGCAACGACTGCCACGAAGCGGATGAGGTCGGCAACCCGGAACTGCTCCCGCGGATTCAAACCTACAGCGAAAAATTCTCTCATCAACTCCACCTCGCTTCCGGGCTGGAATGTGCATCCTGCCACGCCAAACTCCTCACGGTAGAAGAGTACCGGGGCTATATTCTTCCCACCATGGCGGAGTGCATGAGCTGCCACGAAACCAAAGCGGTGACCAACGAATGCGCGTCCTGCCACCTGCCCTCGGAAGACCTGAAGCCGCTCAGCCACACCCCGAATTTCAAGCACAATCACGGCGACCTGGCCCGGGGAAACGCAAAAGAAATTTCCGCTTCCATGAGCTGCACTACCTGCCACACCCAGCGCTTCTGCCAGGACTGCCACGAAGGCGACAATTTAGACCGCCTGACCCATCCGCTGAATTACGAGTTCACCCACGCCCTGGAAGCGCAGAGCCGGGAAAAAGAGTGCGCGGTTTGCCATACCGAGCGCCAGTTCTGCTATGATTGCCATTCCGCCAGGCAGGTGCTGCCCTACAACCACAAGCCCGGCTGGGCCAACAACCTTGACGGCGGGCGCCATCGCGTGGAAGCGCTGAACGATCTGGAATCCTGCCTGGGCTGCCACGAGCAGAACGCCCGGCAGATTTGCCAGCCCTGCCACCCGGCGAATTGAGTCTATTCGCAGCGCTCTCATTTGCCTGGCGGCGGCATAAGGGTCATGGATTGTCATTAAGTTGTCATTAGGTCATTGATTGTCATTGGGGGAGTCTCATAAAATAAATGACGCGAAGTGAATGACAATAAATCAAAAAGGTATATCATGAAAGCAAAAATTTTCTTTGGGCTGCTAATTTTCTCAGGATTTGTTTTATTCCAATGCACCGATAAAAAAGACCCCGTCAGCGTTCCCACCCACCCCTCCGGCTGGACGGAACCGGCCTCTGCCAATTTCCACGGCAAGGCGCTGGCGGAAAACGGCGGCCTGAACGCCGTCAGTTGCCAGAGCTGCCACGGCGGCGATTACCTGGGCGGGACCTCCGGGGTGGCCTGCGGCAAATGCCACAACCAGTATCCCCATCCCCAGGGGTGGCTGAGTTCCGCCTCGCAGAATTTTCACGGGGGAGCTTATTTAGCTAACCCCGACCCGAATTGCCAGAACTGCCACGGCAGCGACTACCGGGGCGGCTCTTCCCGGGTATCCTGCTACAACTGCCACAACCAGTACCCCCATCCCGCTGGATGGATGCAACAGAACCAGGCGGATTTCCATGGCGCGTTCCTGCTCACCGGGGCGTTGGATCTGGCAAGCTGCCAGAACTGCCATGGACAGGATTATAAAGGTGGCTCCTCCAAAATCTCCTGCTTCACCTGCCACGCCGCTTATCCCCACCCGGAGGGGTTCGCCAATAACGCTTCCCCCAATTTCCACAGCGGCGCGATTGCCGAGCAATGGAAATGGGACATCCTGCCCTGCCAGAGCTGCCACGGAACGGATTATGCCGGGGCCGGATTTCAGCAGAAAAATTGTTTAACCTGCCACACCGCGCCCAACGGCCCGGAAGCCTGCAACACCTGCCACGGCGGCATCGACAACGCCGCTCCTCCCCTGGCCCTGGGAAACCAGACCTCGCCTTCGTTTATCGGGGTGGGGGTGCACCAGCAGCACGTTGCGCCGGGGGTCTGGTCAACTTTCTCCGCCGGGCAATGCCAGACCTGCCATAAATCCCCGGCGAATTACAGCGACCCCGGCCATATCGACGACGACGGCATCGCCGAAGTGATTTTCAATTCCCTGGCGAATTTCAACGGGGAAGCCAATACGACCTGGAATCGCAACGGCGGTTCCTGCAATAACGTCTATTGCCACGGCGCGTTCGAATTCAAGCAATCCCAGAGCCAGTATCAATGGGCCTACGTGGATACGGTGATGAGCGGGCTTAACGCCACGGTGAGTTGGCAATATCCCAACACCGGCCAGGCGCTCTGCGGCAGTTGCCACGGGCTGCCCCCGGCGGGACACGCCCCGGTATATAATTGCAGCGGCTGCCACGGCAGCGTGGTGGATGAAAACCTCAACATCGTCAACAAATACCTGCACATCAACGGGCGGATCGACGTATTCAATTAGTGGTTGAGTCACCGGTTTGAAAAAACAAAAAGCCGCTTTGGAGTGTTGCGCTCCAAAGCGGCTTTTTGTTATTCTTGTGCATTTCGGAAAAATCGGCTTGCAGCGCAGGCCTTCATCTACCATAGAACAATAGCCGACAGACGCCAATTCCACTTAATCCCTGCACTGGCAGCCATTTTCTCGGCGGGGTTCATTCGTGGTTTATGATTAGAGTCTGCTGAACACTTTTTATCCTTACCCTTGCCCCGCTTCTTCTTCCCGGCCTGCCGCTTCTGCTCCAACTGCTCCATCTCAGAAATCCACGCCTCGTTGATCTCCACCAGGGCTGCTACCCCGGGCACTTGCAAATCTTTACTAACACCGAGGGATCGAACATCCGCAGCGAACAGGTTGCGAGGGCGCATGTCAAATTGCACTGAATTGACCGATTTATTCAACGCGCTGAAGCGTGGCAATCTATGATTATTTCGCTTCAGATTGCCTCACTTCAGTGAGCAGTACTCCCAAAATATGCAATTTGTCATGCGCCCTTGCTTCTTTGGGGCTTTCGCGGGAATGACAAAATAGATGATCGAAGAGCATAGCAGCATTAACTGTTTAGGACTACTTAGAACAGAAGCTTCAAATAATAAATATTGCGGATTCGGCAATTTTGCGATATAATTTGACCCTTTGAAAATGTTCTTTAACAATGTACGAGGTTAACGCGATGCCATCGCGGGGGAAAGTCACCACAATGGACCGGGTTTTGGGAATAGATGTCGGGGGAACCGGGATCAAAGCCGGGGTTGTGGACATCGCGCAGGGGAAATTGCTGAGCGAGGCAAAAAAAATTCCCACCCCGCAACCTGCCACGCCCGCGGGAATCTTTTCCGCAATAGAAAAGATGTTGGAAAAATTCCATTGGGATGGACTCATCGGGTGCGGGTTTCCGGCAATTGTGAAGAAAGGGGTGACCCGTTCGGCTGCCAATATAGATCGGGAATGGATTGGCTACGACGCCCTGGGGCGGTTGAAAGGGTTGACCGCTCATCCGGTGAACATCATCAATGACGCGGATGCCGCCGGGCTGGCGGAAATGCGTTTCGGAGCCGGAAAGCCGTTTAACCGCGAGCACGGCGGGGTGGTGCTGATGGTTACCCTGGGAACCGGGATCGGCAGCGCCCTGTTCGTAAACGGCCAGTTGCTGCCCAACTCGGAATTGGGGCATATCGAAATCGATGGAGTGGACGCGGAGAAAAACGCCGCCACGGTGATCCGGGAGCGCAATGGGTGGAGCTGGGAAGAGTGGGGAAAGCGGGTGAACAAATATTTGCAAACCATCGAATTTTTGCTCTCCCCGGACGTGATCATCGTCGGCGGGGGGGTGAGCGAGAGCAAAGAAAAATTTTTCCCCTTTCTAAATTTGCAAGCCCGCCTGTTAGCCGCCAGGATGGGAAACGACGCCGGCATCGTGGGGGCGGCATTGGCGGTGGGGGAGTTGGGAGGCGCAAAATGGCCATCTCAACGATGATAAAAATGAAAAAACTAATGATTGAAAATTGAAACTCCCTTCCCTAAATTATTTTCCAAAATATTAGAGAAACTCCTATGGCCGCTATTGAGAAAAAACATATTGTCGCAACTCCCGGCATACTTGGCGGGAAAGCGCGCATTGACGGTACGCGTATCGCTGTTGAACACATTGCGATAGCCTATAACTCCGGGCAAAGTATTGATGAAATCGTGGGATCTTACCAGGGAATCACTCATGCCGATGTATTTGCCGCCCTTGCTTATTACTATGACCACAAAGAAGAAGTAGATGCCATGATTAAGCAGGATGAACAGGAATACGAAAAATTGTATCGGGAAAACTTAAATCAAACGTTGCAGCTTAGAAAGCAGTTAAAAGCATATCGCAAAAAGATGAGAGTAAGCACTGCCGATTAAACTGTATGCAGATCGTCACGTCAATTTTGCGATTGTCAAAGGTCTGCGGATACGGAATATTGATATTCTAACCTCGCTGGAAGACAAAACAAACCAATTCGACGACTCTGATCTTTTAGATCGAGCAACCAAATTAAGGCGGGTCATTTTCACCCAGGATAAAGATTTTCTTATTGAAGCAACAAAGCGCCAAAGGTGCGGAGAATATTTTTACGGAGTGATATTTGGCAAACAAAGTAAAGCGCAAATTGGGCGATATATCAAAGATTTAGAGTATCTTGCCAAAGTAGGGAATCCCCGGGATTTTGAAAATAGAGTGCTTTATTTGCCTTTATAAACCGGGTTATATGGCTCGTGTCTGCGCCCTCTTAGCGTTCAGGTGAGGCAATCCACCATGCAAAATAGATTCTACCCCAACCACCCCGTCCACGCGCTGCTGCGGAAACGCATTTTGATCCTCGACGGCGCCATGGGCACCATGATCCAGGGTTACAGGCTCTCGGAAGAGGATTTCCGCGGCAAGGAGTTTGCCGATCATCCCTGCGATCTGAAGGGCAACAACGACCTGCTCTCCCTTACCCGGCCGGAAGTGATCCGGGAAATCCACCACGCTTATTTAGAGGCGGGAGCGGATATCATCGAGACCAACACCTTCAACGCCAACGGCATTTCCCAGGCGGATTACCGGATGGTTGAGCGGGTGTACGAGATGAACCTGGCCGCGGCTCGTCTGGCCCGTGAAACCGCGGATCAATTTACCGCCCAAAATTCCGCCCACCCGCGCTTCGTGGCCGGGGCGCTGGGGCCCACCAACCGCACCCTCTCGCTCTCCCCGGACGTGAACAGCCCGGCTTTTCGCGCGGTCACTTTCGACCAGGTGAAGGAGGGTTACTATCAGCAGGTGCGGGGCCTGGCGGAGGGCGGGGTGGATTTGCTGATGGTGGAAACCATTTTCGACACCCTGAACGCCAAGGCCGCCCTGTTCGCCATCGATCAGTATTTCGAAGAAACCGGCCAGAGTCTTCCGGTGATGATTTCGGTGACCATTGTCGATGCCAGCGGGCGTACTCTCTCCGGGCAAACGCTGGAAGCGTTCTGGGTCTCCGTCTCCCACGCGGATATGCTCAGCGTGGGCGTCAACTGCGCCCTGGGAGCAAAGGAGATGCGCCCGTTTATCGAAGAAATCTCCCGCCTGGCCCCGGTGTACGTAAGCTGCTATCCCAACGCCGGGCTGCCCAACGAATTCGGCGGCTACGACCAGACCGCCGCGGAAATGGCGGAACTGTTAGGCGAATTCGCGGACAGCGGCTTCCTCAACATCGTGGGCAGTTGCTGCGGCAGCACCC